>JAFSIC010000011.1 GCA_017439985.1 Oscillospiraceae bacterium | reverse complement strand
TCGGACGGGCTAAAATCCCTCTGAATTAGCTATCACAGCGTAGTATCAGATGGAATATGAAATGCTGAAAAACCCTGTATTTCCAAGCATTTTTTAGCATTAGATGTCACTTCCCGATGTCGTATCGGGGCTACTCCTAAGGGTTAGTCGTGAGTTCGATTCTCGCCGGGGGTGCCACCGAGCAGGACTCGGAGCCAATGTGTGCTCCGAGTCCTGCTTTTTTCTATTTCTCCGGAAATGAGGGATACCATGAAACAATATCGCCCATCTTACTATAAAGACTTCCGTTGTATTGCAGGAGCATGCTCCGACAACTGCTGCATCGGCTGGGAAATCGACATTGACCCCCAGACCGACGCCTTTTATCAGTCTGTCGGAGGAGACTTCGGCTGCCGCTTGAAGCAGGATATTCTCCGTGACGAACATGGCAGTCAGTTTATTCTCAAGGGTGAACGCTGTCCCTTCCTCAATGAACAGAACCTCTGCGATATTTACATCCATCTGGGCGAGCAGGCTCTCTGCGAAATTTGCACCCAGCATCCCCGCTACCACGAGTGGTACGGCAGTATCAAGGAAAGCGGTGTGGGACTCTGCTGTGAGGCGGCAGGTCGGCTGATTTTCTCTCAGGATTCTCTGCCTACCTACGAGTATGTGAACATCGATGAGGAAAGCAGTGACGACATCGACGAAGAAGGATTTGATGCTCTTCGTGCCGCAAGAAACTATGCTTTCGAGCTGGCAAAACAGCACGATTGGTCTGCCTTACTGTCTTTCGGCGAGGAGCTGCAGGATGCTCTGGAATGGGAAGACTGGGAAGAAATTCGTCGCTTGGCAGCAGGAGAAATCACTCTGATTCCGACACCGAATACTTCCGTATCTCCCAACGCCTTGAATCAGCTGCTGACTTTCCTCTCCGAATTAGAACCGATCGATCCGCAATGGCCTGCTTTACTGCAGAATATTTGTGACAAGTTACCTGACGTTCTGGCAGCACTCCCTGCCTATAAATCAGCCTATCCTCGTTGGTCTGACGACATGGACCAGCTGATCCACTATTTCCTGTATCGCTACTTCTGCAAGAGCCTTTTTGACGAGGATGTGCGCTCCAAAACGATTCTACCGCTTGTGGCTTGCATTGTTGTTCTGCTGCTGAACGCAGAGACCTTCCTGCGCAAAGGTAGCTTCGCTTTGGAGGATCAAATCTTCACCGCTAAACAGTTTTCCAAGGAAATTGAGTACTGCACCGAGAATCTGGAAGCCCTCTGCGAGGCTTTCTGGGACCCTGATTTCCTCCTTGTGAGACAGTTAAATGCCCTGCTTTTGCAGATTTTCGCATAAATACAAAGAAATCTGAAAAAATCACAGAAAAAGCATTTCATTCTGCGCCAAAACGTGTTATAGTTATTGGTATATTACCGGCGCCGCAGCTTCAGCTGGCGAATTGATGCTCTTCATTTTTGTGAGGGCAGTCACGCGACCGGGCATCGTCGGATGCACACACCAACCAAAGGAGCGAGACACTTGAAGCACGAAAAATCTTGTGGCGCTCTGGTCTATCGCAAACGAGGCGACAGAACCGAGCTGCTGCTCATTAAACACCGTTTCGGCGGTCACTGGTCCTTCCCTAAGGGCCATGTGGAACAGGGCGAGAATGAGTTTCAGACTGCCCTGCGCGAGGTCAAGGAAGAAACCGGTTTGGATATCCAGATCCGAGAAAATTTCCGTCAGTGCGTAGAATACTTCCCGAAACCTCATGTAAAAAAACAGGTCGTTTATTTCCTCGGACATGCTTTGACCGAAGATGTTCATCGTCAGGAAGAGGAAGTCAGTGAGACCACCTGGGCTGATATTGATGCTGCCTACCGCATGGTCACCTTCAAAAACGACAAAAATCTGATTCGCCGCGCTCAGGATTATTTGAAAAAAGACGCGCAGCAGTCCTGATTCCCGGAAATTAAGGCTTCGGCAAGTACCGAAGCTTTTTTTCATGGCTTCTTTTCGCAGAATTCGAATTCTTTTAACAACTATCGAAAAGAAATCTGTTATACTGAAACTGAAAATCAACTGAAATTTCTCTGAATCGAGGGATTCTTATGACTCGTAACTATCGCAACCCCCACGGCTTGCCATACAGTCCTCCGGATGCTGACAGCTACACCTATGTGGATGGTCGAGGCTTTGCTCCAACGCCGCCTGTCATCACCGAACGACGACTGCTTCAATGGTGTGCCAACGGCATTGGCTTTTCCATTCTGTTTTACATTATTTTTTCTTTCACACTCCCCGGTGTTGTACTTGGGATCTTCCAGATTTTTAATCCCTATATGCACATTTACAGCGACGGAACTGTTCTGTCTCCGCTGATCATGGAGATCGTGGAGCTGATTTCGGGTAATCTGTCCTTGCTGCTGCCCTTCCTGCTGTTAGTCTTTGTGCATCGGGCACCGTTCCAGGATATCCTGCCTTTCCAGCCTTTCCGCGCATCCATCACTCTGCCGTCGTTGTTTATTGCTTTGGCAGTTAGCGTCATCGGCTATGTGGCTTCCACTATGGTATCTGCTTTTCTGTCACTGTTTGGTGTAATGCCTGTTATGGCAGATTTCAGCTTCCCGGAAGAACCTGCTGCGGCCTTCCTCTTCCTGCTGAATATCACACTCATCGCACCGCTGACGGAGGAGATCGTTTTCCGCGGTGTGATCATGAACATTCTCCGCCGCTTCGGTGACTGTTTTGCACTGCTGATCAGCTCCCTGCTGTTCGCCTTTGTTCACATGAATCTGGTACAGATGCCCAACGCATTTATCATGGGTCTGGTCATCGGCTACTTCACTCTCTGCAGCGGTTCTCTCTGGACTGGTGTCTGCATCCATGTGCTGAATAACAGCCTGGTTCTCCTGCTGAACGGCGTGCTCACCGGACTCAGTGAAGATACCCAGCTCCTGGTGATGCTGGCAGTGTACGGTGCATATCTGTTCCTCGGACTCATTGCTTTGCTGATGCTGCTGAAGCATCACCCGAATATGTTCTATATTCGCCGTTCTTCTACTCTGTCCACCGAACGAAAAAAATACAGCACTTTCTTCTCTTCATTGACGATGGTCATCTGTTTGTTGATCCTCGGATTGTTTACAATCAGTAATATTGCTCCGCTCTAATCCATTCAGGAGGTAACTATGCCCTCTTATCTTCATCGCGACGAAGAATTTATGCGCCTCGCCATTGAGCAGGCCCGACTCGCTGCACAATTAGGAGAGATCCCTGTCGGCGCTGTCGTCGTCAAGGACGATCAGGTCATCGGTCGCGGCTATAACCGCCGTGAGATCGATTCTTCGGCCACCGCTCACGCCGAAGTCCTTGCCATCGAGGACGCCTGCAAACATCTTGGCACTTGGCGGCTCACCGATTGCGAGTTGTATGTAACATTGGAACCCTGTCCCATGTGTGCAGGTGCGATCATCAACGCCCGTATTCGCCGCGTCATTTACGGTGCTAAAGATGAGCGCGCAGGCTGCTGTGGTTCTGTCGCCGATTTCTTTGTGATGCCTTTCAATCATAACCCATTGAGCCGCTCCGGCATCCTTGCCGAGGAGTGTAAAACCCTCTTGCTGGATTTCTTCTCTTCCCTGAGGAATGAGGAATAGCGACTCTTTTCTCCATTTTTTCACCGATTTCCACCTTTTTCTTCGTTGAAAACTCCGTTGAAACTGTGGAAATCTCAATATTCCCACCGCAAAATACAATCTGTAATTGCTATTTCAGCAGCCGCCCGAAAAGGGCGGCTGTTTTTCTGCTTTCTGTCAAAAAACTATTTTCCAAAGCAGGAAATCTTGATATAATAGAACCATCATTGATCAAAGGAGGACTGACAGTGGCAAGAACCGTGGTCTGCGTAACAGAAGCCTTTCAAAAGCCGAAAACGTTGAGCGATTTGGTGATCTTCTCCGATCCGCGCCCACAAATCCCTGCCGGCGACCTTTCGCCCTACATGAAATATTGCAGTATGTATGCCAAAGAGCACAAAGTTTGGCTGGTGCCCCATCGTTTTGTGGTGGATAACAAACTCTATCTCTGCCTGTTCGACCCCAATGGTTCCGTCGTAGCTCATCAGGGCTCTCTGCACCGTCATCTGTCCTCTCAAAGCAAAATGGATACCGATCACTCTGTTCATGTGATCCAGACCCCCGTGGGCAATCTGTTCCTCTGTGTCGACACCGACATTTACTACCCGGAGGTTCTGCGTCTTGCCAAGCTGAAAGGTGCCGATTTGGTTATCTCCTCTCAGTATATCAACGCTTATGATTTCAAACCAAAACGCATCACTACCGGTATCTGGAACGCCGCACAGCAGCAGGGTCTGTATGTAGTAGGCTGCAGCAACGCCTTTTCTGCTGTTGCTGCTCCGTGGGAACTGACTCCCGACGGAACAGGCTTCCTGGTACAGCCGGAGTTCACACAGCATCTGTTCTGCAAGCTCTATTTCAATAAACTGGAGCGCTCTGCCATGGGTGGCAAATTGGCTGAACAGCTGAATCCGGAACTCTGCAAGCGTTATGCCGCTATCATCAGTCAGCGTTAGGGAGGACAACATGAAGCAACTGAAATATCGTTCTGCGGCCTTTCTGCTGAGCAATAAGCTGGACCCCTCTGCCATTGAGCGAGTGTTCCGCAGCCGCCCTATGAAGCCCTCCGCAGAGCTGAATTATGTCAATAAATCCAACATCAAACTGGCTGTGGTCCAGATGCAGCTGAGACCTTACCGCTCTCTCAGCGAGTGGATCGCTCATCTGCAGGATCTTGTCACCGAAGCACAGGAAAACGGTGCGCAGCTGGTTTCTTTCCCGGAGTATGTGGGCTTGCTGCCTCTGCTGATTTCGCCGACTTTTCGCGAACTGGCCGAGGATTTCTTCGATGCTTTGGAAGAAAATAAGGTGGATCTCTGCCGTGAGATTCTGAGCTTCTTCAATGAACAGCTGTCGGAATTGCTCTTTAGCTGTTACTACAACACCTTTGCTCTGCTGGCAAATCGCAGCAGGCTGTATATTCACGCCGGCTCCACACTGCTCTTTGACCACGGAAAACTGCAGGAACGCTGTTTCCTCTTTGGTCCTGACGGAGAGGCCGTGCTGGAACAGGATAAACTCTTCCTCAGCAAAACCGAAAAAGCTCTGGGCATCTGTCCCGGCAGCGAATTGGAACTGAGCGACACCGCTTTGGGGCGTGTTGCCATCCTGCCCGGTGCGGATTCTTCCTACTTTGAACCTGCAAAAATCGCTTACCAGCTGGGTGCGCAGATCGTGCTCTGTCCGGTCAGTCCGATCCAGCAGGACAACGAAGTTGCCGAACGCTGCGGCCCGTGGATGCGCTGTCAGGAGCAGGCTCTGTATGCCCTGGTTCCTCGTTTTGTCGGCAACTGGGATCATTTCCGTTTCTGCGGAAAAGCCGCTATTTTCGCCCCATACGAGGCAACCCGCTCAAGCAAAAATGGCATCGTCGTTCAGTGCGCTCAAAACGACAGCGAAGCCGTTCTGTTCAGCCGTGTGAATCTGGATTATCTGGATCTCCCAGTGGATCTCTACGCTTCCGACAGTAATCCTGATTTCTCCCGACAGCTGGCTGCTGCATATTCCGCTTTCCCACAGCCTATGGAACATCTGGAGCCTCAAGTGCAGGAGGACGAGTAGGCAGAAAGCAGCTTTTTCTTATTGACGCTGCCAAATGGAAGTGTTACACTTATTGTATGTACTTTTGAGCCCACACGAGGTATGTGAGGTTACAAAGGAGGGTATTTTATCATGAAATTCATGGACACCATCAAGCCATACCTGTCTCTGGCACTTGTGGCTTTGCTGGCTGCCAACCTGCTGTCCACTGTGACGCTGAACCGTTCTATTGAGGATAAGCTGAATCAGCTGATCAGCTCTCAGAACAATATTCAGAAAGCAGTGGAAGAAAATCAGAAACAAATCAGCAGCATGAGCGGTGACTTGCAGAATGAGCTGGAACGTCAGGCCAGCCTCTTCTCTGAGAGTAACTCCGTTGTCACTTACTCTGCTGAAGGTTTGGTGGTCACCACCAAACTGACGCCAAAAGAATATAACACAGACAGTAAGATCACCGTTACCTGTACATCAAACGGTAAATCCTTCTCAAAGGAAGCCGCTCAGAATGGCACTGAATTTGAAGCTGTTTGCGTGGTTCCATTCTGCGAGACTGTTGATATCAGTGCAGCGATCTCCACCGGAGAAGCCATTGAACAGGAACCTCTGCCATCCATCCCATGTCAGACGGTTTTGGCCTTTGATATCTATTCTGAGTATTCCTACGGTGAAAACCTGCTGTACTTCACTATTTCCAATCCGCAAAGTGCAGTTCTGCTGGAATCTATTCAGACGATGCATCTGTCCATTGTTCGCGATGGCATTGCGGTTGGTGCAGTATATCCGACGGCTATCACCTCTTTGGAACTGCCGGATTCTATGAAGGGCACCGAGGTTTGTCTGGCTTATACCGCAGACTTAAGTCCATATCTCAATTTGGAGGGCAGCTTCCAGATCGTGCCGAAGATCCAGTCTTCCACCGGTTTGAGTTATGCCGAAGAATCCATGTTCCAGTTTGAGTCAACTGCCGAAGGTCTGGACAGCTACATGGTCGGCGATAGCTGGTATCCACCTGTTTTCCATAAGTAAACATCAAATGAGCCGGTTTTCGCCGGCTCATTCTTTTTAGGAGGGGTATGATGAAAATTAGTCTTCAGCCATATACACTGCAGCGCTGTCATGAATTCTGGCAAAATTACGAAGCTGACCCTGACATGATGGACGGCAGCTTCACTTACGATCCAAACTGGGTGGAGCGATATTTCCACGGTAAATGCCAGGAAAACAATCGCCGCTACTTTGCTATTTGTGCTGATGAAATCGTCATTGGTGAGATCCAGCTGAAATCCATCAACATGGATGAAAAAAGTGCTGTTCTCAGCGTCCACCTGAACAGCGCTTGCTATAAAAACCGAGGCTTTGGTACAGAAGCACAGCGCCAGATGATCGCTTACGGTTTCGAGCAGCTGGGACTGCAGAAAATCTACGCGGACTGTCTGCATCGCAACCAACGCAGCCGTCATATTATCGAAAAACTGGGCTTCCGCCATCTGCGCAGCGATGACAGCTTCCACTACTTTATGTTAGAACGATAAAAAAGCACGAAAAAAGGCTCCTGCAAATGCAGGAGCCTTTTATTATCGGTTGTTGTAATGATTAGGAGATGAAGCCAGCAGCTTTCAGCAGTTCTTCTGCTTTTGCTTTGTTTGCTTCGGACATCATTACCAGAGGACCGGTACAGCCCATACCGGATTCTGCGTAGATTTTGTTCTTCCACAGAACCTGTACAGCGTCTTCCAGGTCCATAACTTCGATACCAGCAATGGAAGCGGTAACTACTTCTTTTGGTGGTGCTTCAACTGGAGCATCATCGGAAGCAGCTTTAGCTTTTGGTTTGCGAGCTTCGATAACAGCTTTCAGGCCAGCTTTGTGAGCAGCAGCGAATACGTCAGCAGCAACTTTCTTGTAGTTACCTTTAACCAGAGTGGAAGCGTATTCCATAGCGTTAGCCAGTACAGGAGCACCGGATGCACGGGAAACGATCATAACCAGTCTGTCGTAGCCTTCGCCGATACCAGGGCCGTAGCCGTAACCCATAGCTTCGTAAGAACCGCCGGTGCAGTAAGAAGACATCATTTTCATCAGGATGTTACCGGTCAGGGAGTCTGCAACCATAACGTCGCAAGCGCCAACCAGCAGGTCGTTACCACGCATTACGCAGCCGCCGTCTGCACGGGAGGATTCTGCGAAGGTGATATCGAAACCGTTAGCCTGCAGCTCTTTCAGAGCGCCTTCACACTGACGAGCACCGTCGATGTTCAGGATACCTACGGTTGGGTTTTTGATACCGCAAGCTTTTGCAGTGATGATACCGTAGATAGCGTTTTTGATCATAGCTTCTACTTTGTCAGTAGCGGAGGTACCGGTAGTGGTAGCGATAAACATCTCTTTACCTTTACCTGGGGTAACTACACGGCCAACGGTAGAAACACCGATTGGGAATGGATAGTGCATGGTTACGCAGCCGTCGATTGCGCCGGTATCCAGCATTTTTTCCATTTCTTTGTACATTTCATCTTCATCAGCAACTTTGCAGGTGGTGAATTTTTCGCCTTCTGCAGTACCGATCAGAGTAACGTCAACACCTCTGTCAGCAGCCAGGTTAGCAGCAGCAACAGAGTTTGCTTCGCCGTGCTCGGAACCGAGACCGGTTACAGCAATTTTAGCTCTTTTACCGAAAGAGCCAGTTTCCAGACCATCAGCAATGTCCATGAAAGTCTGAGCAATCATTTTTTCGATCTGATTAGCCATTGTATTGTCTCATTCCTTTCGGGTGGCACCGCCCATAGTCAGCTATGGGCAGGTGCGTAATGTAATGATTAAACTTAAGCGCGAAGATTATTCAGCGTCGGTTTCAGCAGCAGCCAGCATGGAAGCAGCGAAATCTTTCATTGCTTTACCAATCAGGGATTTGATTTCTTCCTGAGATACTGCAGCAGCTTCTTCTTTGATGCCTTCGTTTGCGTTGATCATTACAGATACACCGTCGAAGAGGTTGGTCATACGGCCGAGGAACAGAGAACCTTTACCGATGATCATAGCACGTTTGATTTTGCCAGCCAGCATATCGTCGCGGCAAACACCAACGTATGGAACGCCGGATGGGATGTGGCCCTGAGTTGGAGCCCAACCTACCATACCGTGCTCGGTTGGGAAGGTAGCCAACTGGGATTTCTCCAGGTCGCCTTTCTTAACAGCCAGAGCAGCGATCATTTTGTAGTTAGCCAGAGGAACGTCACCAGCGCCTGCAGGTTTGGTGATGTCTGGGTTCTGCATTTCTGCAGAGTATTTATCAACGTCAGTTACTTTCAGACCAGCAGCTTCCAGTGGAGCGGTAACCAGAGAAGAGGTTACGTTCTGTGGAGCAGAACCGGTACCTACGGTATGACGGCCGGTGTGTTCGGTGTCAACTACTGGGTTGATACCGTCGTCCTGACCAAGCAGGATAGCGAAGCCACCGATCATATCTTCGTAGATTGGCAGACCTTTTTTAACATGGTCTTTACCGTTCATACCCAGTTTAGCGGTACAACCACCAGCCAGAACAACTACATATTTATGAGTGTTAGCTTTAACCAGGGATGCAGCATTGATGAATGCATGGGTAGGACCAGCGCAGAAGCCACGAACGTCGCAACCGGTAGCGGACATCAGGCCAGCGATTTCTGCGATAGATTTAGCGAAGTTGCCGCCGCCTCTCTGGTTCATATCGCCGCAAGCTTCTTCACAGCAGTCTACAACGTAGGTGATTTCGTCTTTGTTTACGCCTTCCTGACGGAGCAGGTGGAGCAGGGACAGAACTGCGGATGCTTTGGAAACCATGTTTTCCAGCATTACATGAGCAGACAGGTTAACGTCTACGTCATGAGCTCTCTTAACGTAACCAACCAGTTTGCGGTTGTGGTAGAGAGGTTCTGCATGTTCGTCGTTTACGAAATGTTCAACTTCTGCAGCGTCAACACCTTCATGCAGGCGAGCAGCGATGGATTCGTCGATAACTGGGTTAGCCAGGAAAGCTTCTTTGTGAGCAGCAACGAATTCTTTGTCCAGACGAACGAGTTCGAATACGTCACAAGCCTGCATCATCAGGTAGAATTCTTCCTGTGGCATGATTTCGCCGTATTTACCAACGCGTTTGTCCATGCCTTCGATGCGAGCATCGGTCCAAGGCTGTGGGATTTCAGCCAGCTGGTCAGGATGCATGTTGCCAATGTAGGTCTGGTTTGGCAGGTATTTAACAGCCTCTTCGTAAGTTCTCAGATGGTTTGGCAGCTCTTTCAGGTAGTCAGAGTTTGGGTTTACAATTTTTTCGGTAGTCTGGGTAGTACCATTCTCCAGGACCATATCAGGGGTATGAGCCAGAATGTAGCTAGCACCTTTAATTACACAGTTCATTGTATTCACGCCTCTCAAAATTTATTTGGACTTTTGTCCATTTCTTGCGCTTTTAGGGCATACGCCCTCGAATAAATTATAACATTTACTTTCGAGTTTGTCATTGAAATCTCGATTGACAAAATGACAAACTTTCCCTAACATTATTGTGCAACCTGTTGAGTAATTATCTTTCTTTGCAACTTTTTGCCCAATAAGACAAACTTTCGACAAATAATAAAAAGCATATAAGAAAAAGCGGCTTGACGATTGCTCGTCAAGCCGCCTAAAATATCCCGGTAAATTACCGATTAGAGGTATTTGCAGAATTCGTCACGGATAGAAGACATTTCAGAGATGATGTCATCAACATCCATAACCATTTCCATCATACCAACCTGTTCGTCATAAACGCCAGCGTCTACTTCGTCTTTGATCTGTGGTTCACATACGTGGAACACGGAGAGTCCCAACTGGACTCCTGTCAATGGACCAGCGAAAGTAGGGTCACCTGCGGTTACGGTTTCAGCTGCAAGACCTGCAGCTTCGCCTTCAGCAGCACCAAGAACTACAACGATGTTTTCTGCACCGTGTTCTTCGGTCAAATTCAGTACCCTTTTCTGATTCTCTAAGTCCATTGCACCAGCAGCAGTTCAGACGAAGCACTCGGTAGAGGAGTACACAACTTCAGCGCCAGCAGTCTTTACGCATTCTTCGATTGCTGGACCTGGAACGCCGTCACGGTCGCCGATAATGATGATTTTTTTACCTTCTAAAAATCCCATTCTAGACTTACCTCCTTCTTTAAAATTTCAAAAGTTTATAATTAAACAGTTTTAAACCGTTTAATGCCTACAGTTAGAAAAATTTTAACGAGCAATATAATAAATTATACTCCTCGGCCGGGGACTAAGCATTTACGACTAATTTAGTACACCGAGATTATTTTACGTATTTTTCTACCAGAGCGGTGATGGATTCACGGGTGCAGTCCTCTTTAACGAGAGCTTCAACCTGTTTGCCGTCTTTGTAGATAGCCATTACTGGAAGACCCATAATGCCTTCTTTGATAGCCAGTCTTCTTGCTTTGGTGGTGTTCATTGCGCAGAATTTCAGAGCGGAGTCATGATATTTGTCTGCCAGTTCATGAACGTGTGGCATCAGAGCAGCGCATGGTACGCAGCCGTCGCCGTAGAAGTCTACGAAAATGAAGCCTTCGCCATTAACGATTTCAGCTTCCCAGTTTTCTTTGTTAAGTTCGATCATTGTGAACATCTCCTTTGAATTATTTGTTTAGATACAAAACGAGGATCGAAGAATTAGTCTTCGAAGTGCTCCTCGATGTATTTCTGTGCGGAAGTAGCAGCAACTGCACCGTCAGCAGCAGCAGTTACAACCTGACGCAGAGATTTTTTGATGATGTCGCCAGCAGCGAATACGCCTGGAACGTTGGTTTTCATATCAGCGTCAGCCAGGATGTAACGGTTTTCCATAGCAACTTTGCCTTCAAACAGTTCAGATTTTGGATCGAAACCGATGAATACGAAGATACCGAACAGACCGTCATCTTCATCTGCTTCTACAGTGGTCAGTTCGCCGGTTACGGTGTTGCGGATAACCATAGAGGATACAACGCCTTCGCCTTTGATTTCTTCAACTGCAGAGTTCCACATGAAGGACATTTTTGGGTTCTTGAAAGCTTTTTCCTGAATGGACTGAGCAGCTCTCAGAGTGTCACGTCTGTGGATCAGGGTAACTTTTCTTGCGAATTTGGTCAGGTACATTGCTTCTTCAACAGCGGAGTCACCGCCGCCTACTACGTATACTTCGAAGTCTTCAAAGAAGTTAGCGTCACAAGTAGCGCAGTAAGAAACACCTTTACCGGTGAATTCTTTTTCACCTGGGCAGCCGATTGGACGTGGGGAAGCGCCAGCAGCGATAATAACGGTTTTGGAGTAGTAGTCGCCGTTGTTACCTTTCAGGTGTTTGATTTTGCCTTCCAGTTCAACGTCTACGATAGTATCGAATACTCTATCAGCGCCGAATTTGATAACCTGTTCTTCGAATTTTTTCATCAGGGAAGGACCGGATTCTTCTTCTACTGCACCTGGGTAGTTTTCGATTTCGTTGGTGATAGCGATCTGACCGCCGTATTTTGCTTTTTCGATCAGCAGAGTTTTCATTCTTGCACGACCAGCATACAGAGCTGCAGCAAGACCAGCAGGGCCGCCACCAATGATGACAATGTCATAAATGTTCTGCATATCCATTGTTATTATCTCCCTTGTGATAAATTAGTCTATATCAGAGGGAACCCGGAAAACCGGGTCCCCATAGATATCAATTAGATACTAATGAATATTAGTATTTAACATCGAAGATGGTCTGATCGTCAACTTCGGTTTCGAGAGCTTTCAGAGCAGTTTCAACAATGCATCTTCTGATGTGTTTTTCGCCTTCCAGATCCAGAGCTGGGTTGCCCAGTGGGTGAGGGATAGCGATAGCTGGAACGATTCTGTTTGCACCTACAGTCATAGAGATTGGGGTTACAGTACAGATATGAACTACTGGCAGACCAGCACGTTCGATTTCTTTAACCATCGTTGCGCCGCAACGAGTGCAGGTACCTCA
This sequence comes from Oscillospiraceae bacterium, assembly GCA_017439985.1. Lineage (GTDB taxonomy): Bacteria > Bacillota > Clostridia > Oscillospirales > Ruminococcaceae > Negativibacillus. Next base: position 11,793 of record JAFSIC010000011.1, on the reverse strand, counting down.
GGTAGAGGTCATGATAACGCAGTCAACGCCGTCGTTGATCATTTTCTGAGCGTATTCTTCAGCGAATGCTTTAGAGGACAGAACTGCGGTACCGTTACCAACGGTGGTGTAGAATTTGTTGTGGAGTTTGCCGATACGGCCGGAAGCTTCCATTTCTCTCAGAACGTCAACTGGGAGGCAACGGTTACCGTCTTCGTTAACGTATACTGGGTCGTAACCGCCGTGTGCGGTTTCCCAATGATCGCCATCCATGGACATAACGCCAGTGATGTCGTATTCACCGTAGTGGGAAGCAGAGGAAGATTCGATTCTGTCTGGGTTGCCCTTTGGAACAGAACCACCGGAGGTGCACAGAGCAACAGTAGCTTTGGACATATCCAGAACTGCTGGGTTTGGCTCTACGCGGTCGAAGTCAGGCATTGGGAATTCGGTAACGAATGGTTTGTCGTTCAGTTTAGCGATCAGCATTTTAACTGCACGAGCAGCGCCGCATTCTTTTTCGAACAGGTTTACACGAACGCCGTTAGGGATGTAGCCTTCAACGCAGGAAGCTTCGATTTTTTCGCCTCTTGCCAGTTTGAGAGCCAGAGGAGCCATCTTTTTGATAGCATCTCTCATACCTGCACCGGAGTCTTTGGTAGCTACGATGTAGATCTGAGTTTTGTACATATCAGCACCTGGGTTTTCAACGTACATACCAGTCAGAACTGGGATACCCAGAGTGTTTTTAACGTTAGTAGCAATGGTACCGCAAGCTACGCCGTAACGACCAGCGTTGAATGCAGGACCAGCGATGAACATATCAGCACCGGTGGATTTAACCATTTCCATGATTTCAGCGGAAGCTTTGTCCATATTTTCGCCGAAGTAGGAGTCACCGCAAATAATGGTATGGGTGATTTCAGCTTCTTCGCCCCAAGCTTTGTTCAGAGCGTCACCAGCTGGAACAGTACCTACTCTCAGTTCTGGAGTGATATCAGCTTTTTCTTCACCACCGATACCAGCGTAGAACTGGTTAACGTAGTGAACAACTTTAATTTTTGCCATGGTGTTTTTTCTCCCTTCTATAAGAATCTCTTAGCGAGCAGACAGGTTATGGAAGCCGGTTTCGTTGGTAGCACCGGTGATAGCCTGGATCTCAACGGTGATGTTGCCGTGAGCGTCGATGTTGTTTGCAGAACCACCAGCGATGGTATCTACAAAGTGCAGGTGACCATATACGGTTTCCATTGGAGGCAGAACGATAACCTGGTTAGCGTTACCGCCGGTTACTACTGCGTTAGCAGATGGGTCAGCGTCAGCCAGAGACTGGGATTTACCGTCACGACCAGCGTATTCGTCGGTGATGATAACGGTTTTGATGCCTTTAGCTTCGATCTTCTTGGTGTTCATGATCAGGTCGGTATCTGGGTTACCGAAGCCTTCCTGAGAGATGATAACGCCGTCGCAGCCGAGGTATTCAGCCAGTTTAGCGGACCAGTTGGAAGATCTTTCTTTATCAGCCAGGTAAACGTTTTCGTTGGTGATGATGTGGCCAACGAAGTTCAGGGTTTTACCGTGAGCTTTGAACAGTTCGCGGATAACTTTGTTGTTCAGGTGAACGTAGGTTGGGTTTTTGTCGCAGGAAGATACGCAGTTACCGGATACGATAGCACCGTCCATGGTTTCCAGTGGGTTGATGATGGTGGTCAGAGTTCTCTTAGCATCTACACCGTAAACGTAGGTGTCATGCAGCAGACCCTGAGACTGGAGCATCTGAACGTATGCAACGCGTGGGAGGTCTGGGTATTTTTTAGCGGATTCAACCAGGTTGTCGAATTCGAAGGTTTCGATTTCGTCTGGAGTTACTGCACGGCCGAGTTCGCCGAGGAAGCAAGCAACTTTGAAACCAGCGATACGCAGAGCGTATTCGTGGTCATGCTGTTTCAGGCCTTCAACTGGTTCCATTTTAACAACCAGGTTGTAGGTTTTGGAGAATGGGGTGTAGTCTGCGCCAGGACCGGTCATATCGATGATACCTTCCTGGAAGCCTACGATTTTACCAGTGGTAACAACTGCTGCACCTTTCAGAACGTTGGTTCTACCGGAGCCTACAGTGTCAACTTTTGCGATCCAGCCTGGGAAGATACCGCCTGGGCCTTCAACTTTTACTCGTGGTTCGATTACGTCTTTAACTGGGGTAATACGAACAGATTCACCTGGACGAGCGATGAATACTTCACAAGATTCGATGTTGCTGTCTTCCAGTACCAGAGATTTAATCTGTTCTGGGTTTACAGTCAGCACGCCGTTTTCAACTTTTGATCCTTCATTTGTAAACTGAATGTCATTGATAATGATATTACCGAGTTCCAGTTTCAAAGTGGACACCTCCTTAATTATTTACCCTTTCTAATCTAAATCAAATCCGAAGATTCAATTAAGCCGTAAGTTATCTTCTGAGCACAGCGTCGATACCGCTTGTGATCAGTGTGCAGTCGATCAGCTGGAAGTCTTCTTTTACGCTCTGTGGCATATTTGGGAATTTCTCAGCGAACTTGTCTGCGGTAATGATCGCATTCTCGATGATGGACACTTCACCCAGATCCATAGTGGATGGCTTGGTGGTCACGAGAACGGATTTGTATGGAGTTTCATGTGGTTTTACGCTGCCACTCAGCGGATGGGTCAGCAGGCGGTGACCTTTATGGATCAGGTCACGAACTTTGCAGAGCACATCGCGGAACGGGATATCTTCGTAATCCACATTCAGCTCATCTGCAAATTTTTCCTGCACCAGCGGATTGTTGGTGATTACGATGAATTCCAGTGCCATTGGTATCTTCTCCAGTACATAAATGAATTGATCGATTTTAACCTATCCTATAAATTCTATCGATAGATAAAACCAATCTTTTGAACCTATTATATCGAACTTTTCAATACTTTGCAAGAGGGTAAAATAACTATTGTGTGCTTTTTACTCCCATTATTTTATACATAATGCACATTTTTCTTAAATGCTCAGCAAATCCGTCAGAAATCAGACTGCTTTTTGGTCTCCTTTCACGAAAAAAAGGAATTATTCCTTTTACTTATATACACCTTTGCCTATTCAAAAAGTCGATATCAGGGAATTACAGCTCGTTGGTCAGCTGTTCTTTTTCGTTCAAAATCTTCTTTACAGCATTGGCTGCATAAAGCACCTCATCCATGGTATTAAAATGACCAAAGGAGAAACGAACGGTGCCCTGTGGGTAAGTTCCGAGGGTTTTATGTGCGTTTGGAGCACAGTGCAAACCGGTTCTTGTTGCGATACCATACTCGCTTTCCAGCAGGAAGGCGATCTCTGCGTTGTCCTGATCGTGGAAATCCAGAGAAACGACCGGCGCACGATTTTCCACACGGTTTGGACCAACGATGCGAACAGAAGCAACTTCTTTCATTTCATTCATGAAAGCGCCTGCCAGTTCCATCTCTTTGGCGCGGATGTGGTCGATACCGGTTTCGGTGATATATTTCAGGCCGGCATGGAGACCGTAAATACCCGGAATGTTTGGGGTACCGGACTCGTATTTGTCAGGCAGGAATTCCGGCTGGATTTCAGAGTCGGAAACAGAACCGGTGCCGCCGGTAATCAGCGGATCTACCACTTTTGCCATTTCATCGGAAATCAGGAAACCGCCAATACCCTGAGGACCCAGCAGACTCTTATGTCCGGTGAAACAGAGGATGTCGATATTCATTTTAACCATATCGATCGGGAATACGCCTGCAGTCTGGGCTGCATCCACAACAAATTTGATATTGTGTTTTTTACAGATCTGTCCAATCTCTTCCAGAGGCATTACAGCACCACAAACGTTGGAGCCATGAAGAGTCAGAATACCTTTTGTTTCCGGACGGATCAGTTCTTCGATTTTTTCCACCATCATTTCACCGTCACAGGTGCAAGGAATGCGGTCGAAGGTCACACCCATATCACTCATCTGTACGATAGGACGCATCATTGCGTTGTGTTCCATCGAGCTGACCAGAACATGGTCGCCCGGTTTCAGCCAACCTTTAATAATGTAATTCAGAGAATACGTAATGTTTGGGGTAAAAATAACATTTCTGGTTTTGTATGGACAGTTGAACAGATTTTTCAGCATAACGCGGGTTTCCATAATCACATCTTCCGCGGAATATGCGGTTTCATAACCGCCGCGGTTTACATTGGCACCCACTTCGTCCATAAAGAATTTTACTGCATCACTGACACCCGGTGCTTTCGGGAAGGATGTACTGCCGTTGTCGAGATAAACTCGCTTCATGATCGCTCACCTTTACCTTTTTTGTTTTAGGGCAGACTTCGCCCTTGTTCTACCTTTATTATAACCCTTCCTCTTCTTTCCTTCTACTATAAATGCAGTGCTATTGAGAATATCTATTGTATTCCATTTTCTTATAGATAAAATTGATTTCATTTTTTGTCCCCATTGTACTACACTGATAATTGACAAAAAGAGCGACAAAATTCGCTCGAATTGGACAAAAAAAGAAAAGGGATGTGTGTTTATGACAAACAACGCAAACAAATCCAGCCTGTTTAGCGGCGTTGGCGGCATCGTCATCGCTGGTGCAGTAGTCGGTCTGATCTCCGCTCTGCTGGTTAAAATGGGCAACCCTGGCAACATGGGCTTCTGTATCGCTTGCTTCTTGCGTGATATTGCAGGTACCACCAAGCTGCACACCGCTGCTGTTGTACAGTACTTCCGTCCAGAGATCGTTGGTCTGGTAGTCGGCGCTATGGCAATGTCTATCGTTTCCAAAGAATTCTCTCCAAAAGGCGGTTCCGCTCCATTCACCCGTTTCATCATTGCTGCCTTCGTAATGATCGGCGCTCTGGTCTTCCTGGGCTGCCCACTGCGTATGGTTCTCCGTCTCGGCGGCGGCGACCTGAACGCTCTGGTTGCACTGGCTGGCTTCGCTGCTGGTATTCTGGTTGGTATCTTCTTCCTGAACAAAGGCTTCTCCCTGAAACGTACCTACACCGTTAACAAAGCAGAAGGCTTTGCTTTCCCAGTTGCACTGGTTGGTCTGTTCGTACTGTCTCTGGTAGTTCCTACCCTATTCGTAGTATCTGAAAAAGGCCCTGGCTCCATGCAGGCTCCTATCATCATGGCTCTGGCTGCTGGTCTGATCGTTGGTATTCTGGCTCAGAAAACCCGTCTGTGCATGGTAGCTGGTATCCGCGACCTGGTTCTCTTCAAAGACACCAAACTGCTGATCGGCTTCTGCTCCATCATCATCGCTGCTCTCATCGGCAACATCGCATTCGGTCAGTTCAACCTGGGCTTCGCAGGCCAGCCTGTTGCACACTCTGCACATGTTTGGACCTTCCTGGGTATGCTGGTTGTTGGTTTCGGTTCCGTTCTGCTGGGCGGCTGCCCACTGCGTCAGCTGATCATGGCTGGCGAAGGTAACGCTGACTCCGCTGTTACCGTTATGGGTTACATCGTAGGTGCTGCATTCGCACACAACTTCGGTCTGGCTGGTTCTGCTTACTCCGCAGAAAACCCAGTTGGCGGTCCTTCCGCTAACGGTCAGGCAGCTGTTATCATCGGCATCATCGTTCTGCTGGTGATCGCATTCGCAAACAGCAAAAAAGCGAAAAACTAAGAAAGGTCGGAATTGAATTATGAAAACTGTTGACGCTCGCGGCCTCTCCTGCCCACAGCCTGTTCTGATGACCAAAAACGCACTGGCTTCCAATGAGAAACAGTACGAAGTTCTGGTTGACAACTCCACCGCAAAAGAAAACGTAACTCGTTTTGCTACCAACAGCGGCTACAAAGTTTCTGTTGAAGAAAAAGGCGACGATTTCGTTCTGACTCTGAGCAAATAATAAGCGGGACCTTCTGCATTGACTTTATATTGCTCTGCATTTATAATGGAATGCGGAAATTCAAAGAAAAGGATTGATCGGTCTTGACTTATATCGCAACCTTCCATACTCATTTTGCAGCTGTCAGCTTCGCTCGCGAACTGAAAGCCACTCCGGAAATGAAACCTCAGTTCATGCCGGTTCCAAGAAAGCTCAGTTCCTCCTGCGGCACCTGCGTTCGCTTCATTTATGAAGGCGACATTCAGGAATATGCCCGCAACATGGAACAGGACGACCTTGATACCGTTTATCTGGTAGAAAACGACGAGTATCTGCCACAGTATCAGGCAAAAGCAGAATAGTGTATGCAAAAAGCCCGAACTCATACGAGTTCGGGCTTTTCTTTTTATATTTCTATTCTTCGTCAAACAGGAACTTTTTGCTTCTGCCGAAATTACCTTTTTTCTCGGATTTTTTATCCTTTTTGAAGTCGCGGCCAAAGCCTTTTTTGCCGTTCTTTTTGAAGTCCTTCTTGCCTTCTTTGTTGAATGGCTTACGGTCAGCAAAGCCGAATTTCTTTCCGTCTTTGTGTTTTTCTTTTTTGTCCCAGTCTTTTTTCTCTTTCTTCTCGCGATGGAAGAAGCCGCCTTTTTCCTTTGGCGCACGTTCTTTCTTCGGAGCTTCCTCGGAGAAATCACGGGATTTGCGAGCTTTCATTTCTTCCTTGGTCAGCCAGCGGCGAGTCTCGGTATCGATACCGTTGATCTTGCAACCAACCATAGCGCTGAGCACTTCTTCCTCGGAAGAACGTGGGATCTCAACCAGAGTATCCTCGTCGAAGATCTCGATTTTGCCGATATCCTGACCGGACAGAGAGGTGCGCTCTGCAATGGCACCAACGATAAAGTTTGGAGCGATGCGATGCTCACGGCCGATATTGATGCGGATCTTGATGAAGTCACCCTTGCGGCGTTTTTTCTCCATTTGGATCACAGGCAGGGTGGATTCTTCCACTCCGTAAACCATACCAAGTGCTGCTGCAGCGATCTGCTCTGCAGAGTAGCCCTGTGCAACCAGCTCCTCCACAACATCCAGATATGGCAGTTCCTCATTCAGCTCCATTTTGCTGATCAGTTCTTCCTGTTTCAGCAGACGCTGTTTCTTCAGAATGGAGGCAGCGGTTGGGATCTCCAGCTTGATAACCTCGGACTTAGTTGCCTTCGCAATATCCTGCATGAGATAAACCTGACGGCGGCCACTGCAAATGGTGTACGCTGCGCCGGATTTGCCTGCACGACCGGTACGGCCGATGCGATGTACATAGTACTCGTTATTGGTCGGAATATCATAGTTGATAACGCAGTCGATGTCATCCACGTCAATACCGCGGGCAGCAACATCGGTTGCCACCAGAATGGTGGTTCTGCCACCTTTGAAGGCGCCCATAACGCTGTCGCGCTGGGACTGCTTCATATCGCCATGGAGACCGTCTGCTTTGAAGCCGTTTTCGTTGAGGAAAGTGGTCAGCTCGTCAACCATAGCCTTGGTGTTGGAGAAGATGATGGAGCGTTTTGGATCATGTTCCGCCAGAAGCAGCAGAAGCATATCATTTTTACGGCCCATCGGTACTTCGTAATAGAACTGACCGATGGCATCGAGGGTCACCTGCTGTTTGTTGATCTCGATGATCTGCGGCTCTTTCTGGTAGTTGCTGATGATCTCCATGATCTCTTTCGGCATGGTAGCGGAGAAAAGGATGGTCTGGCGTTCTTCCGGAACTTCCTGCAGAATGGTTTCGATATCCTCGCGGAAGCCCATGCTGAGCATTTCATCTGCTTCGTCCAGAATGATCATTTTGCAGTTGTTCAGCTTCAGGGTGTGGCGGCGCATATGGTCCATGACACGACCCGGAGTACCTACAACGATATTAGCGTTTCGCAGCTGCATGATTTGGCGGTCCATTGGCGCACCGCCGTATACTGCAACCACTTTAATACCGTCGGTATATTTTGCAATCTTTTTAATTTCATCTGCAGCCTGTACAGCCAACTCGCGGGTTGGGCAGAGCAGCAGAACCTGTACGGAGCGTTTCTCCTCGGTGGTATCGATCATGTTGATGGCAGGAATACCGAAGGCTGCGGTTTTACCGGTACCTGTCTGGGAACGGCCAACCACATCGTAACCCATCTGAATCAGCGGGATACTCTGCGCCTGGATCTCGGTGGCATTTTCGAAGCCCATTTCTTCCAGTGCGCGGAGAGTCGGCGCAGGAAGACCTAATTGTTTGAAATTGATTTGATCCATAATACCTCTTTCTGTCTTTTGAACAATAAAAAGAACGGGGCAGCGACCCCGTTTCCTCGTTTATGATTACATAATTTTTGTACGATTCATCAAAGTGATTTTATGATACCATCCCCCGTACTTTTCTGTCAACGGGAAAGCTGTCGACAAAGAAAAGTTTCATTTTCCTTTCAGTTTTCAACCCGTAAGTGTTGGGGATTTTGGGAGTTTTGACTGCGGGCTTGCTGTACCTGAACAAGGATTGTATAATAAAGGAAAAGGAGGAGTATTTATAAAGAAAACAAAGAATAATCTGGTCCTTATTACACTCACCGCACTGATACTGTTTGTAATCATTGTACCTATTCTCTTCCTGGAGGTAAAACCTCCAAAGAGCAACGCCATTTTACCCAACGAACAGGAAATTACCGCTGCGAAAAACGATGCACCGAAAGCAATCTCAATAAGTCCCAATGAACTATCATTTGCCTACATCCGTGTCGTACTGTCACCGTATCACTATCGAGTAGGACCTGAAGAATGGAAGCAAATTCGTCTTTACGTCAATGACCCTGAAGACTACAATGTCATTCAATGGATCTTTGACGAATTTGAAGGAACATACTCTTTGAGTGATGTTTTATTCTCTCCTCCCACATCCGGTAATGTCTGGGAGAGCCTCATCTTTTGCGATGAAAACAATCAGGAAATCAATCGTATTACTTGGAAGAATCTTTATGAGAAAGGTATCTATCTCACCCCGAATGCAGGTGATACTTTTACATTTCTCTACAACAATGATATTGACTGGGAAACCTTCTACGTATTCTTCGATGAGTATAAACATTAAAACTTTCTTTTCTGCTCCCTTCTTGCTATAATAGGGAGCAGAAATTATTTTCGGAGGTACTTCCATGCAAATCGCTCTTTTGATATTGAACCAAATGATCAAATTCTTCTTCATGCTCATGATGGGTTATGCCGTTGTCAAAACCGGTGTACTGAAATCCACAGACAGTAAAATCCTGTCCGCCATCGCTATCTATTTGGTAACTCCTTGCGTTATCATCAACGCCTTCCAAATCGAGTACACTACCGAGGCAGTACAGGGTCTGCTACTGGCTCTGGCAGCTGCCGTTTGTATTCAAATGATCTTCCTGTGTTTCATTTGCACCGTCGGCAAGAAACTCCCTGCCGTAGAACGCGCTTCCATTATGTATTCCAACGCCGCTAACATGATCATTCCGATTATTCAGGCTGTTCTCGGACAGGAGTGGGTACTGTACACCAGCGCTTATATCGCTGTTCAGATCGTCATGATGTGGACCCACGGACGCAGCATGCTCTGCGGAGAAAAACACATAGACTGGAAAAAGATCCTCACCAATCTGAATATCATCAGCATTGTTATCGGTATCGCACTCTTTGCCACGGGCATCCATCTGCCTGCCCTGGTAACCGACACGTTCAGTTCTCTCGGCTCCATGATGGCGCCGCTGGGTATGATCGTACTGGGTATGCTCATGGCTGATGCCGATTTGAAGAAAATCTTCAGCAATCTGCAGATTTACAAAGTAGCCGCTACCCGTCTGCTGCTGTGCCCGCTACTGATGCTCCTACTCATTCGTCTGACCGGTGCATATCGTTTCCTGCCGGAGGCTTCAACCATTCTGTTTGTGTCCTTCCTGGCAACCTGCACACCGCCGGCCGTCAACATCACTCAGATGGCTCAAATCTACGGTCAGGACGCACAGTATTCCAGCTCCATTAACGTGGTATCCATCTGTCTGTGTCTTGTGACTATTCCGCTGATGGCGGCACTGTACTGGCTGGTTATCGCATAAAGAAAGGAAAAAATGATGATTCGAGTAATGATGATTTGTCTGGGCAATATTTGCCGCAGCCCAATGGCTGAATTTGTTCTGAAAGATATGGTTGCACAGCGCGGACTTTCCGACTGCTTTGAAATTGCTTCCGCTGCAACCAGTACCGAAGAGATTGGAAATCCCGTCCATCCGGGAACTCGTCGCAAGCTGGCTGAGGTCGGAATCTCCACTGCCGGAAAGTACGCTGTGCAGGTAAAGCGCTCCGATTACGACCGCTACGATTATTTCCTGTTAGCAGACAGCAGCAATCTCCGCAACATCCGCCGCATCATTCCTGCTGATCCGGAAAATAAGATCCATCGTCTGCTGGATTTCAGCGATCGTCCGAGAGACATCGCTGACCCATGGTATACCGGCAACTTTGATGTAACCTACGATGATGTTGTTGAAGGTTGTGAAGCCTTTCTCCGCCATGTACTAAATGAAAGGAAGTAAAAAAATGGAACTCTGGGATTTGTATAAAAAAGACGGCACTCCTGCAGGCATCGAGCACATTCGTGGTGAAAAAATGCCCAATGGTTTGTACCATATTGTCGGCGGCGTGGCTGTCCGCCATGTTGATGGAACCTATTTGCTGCTGCAGAGAGACTGGAACAAGCCGGGTTGGCCCGGTCTCTGGGAACTGGGCACCAGTGGCAGCGTTCTGAAAGGAGAAAGCCCGCTCCAAGGTGCCGTTCGTGAACTGTACGAAGAATGCGGCATTAACAGCGGTGAGTTGGAGCTGCTGTTTATGTCACGAGGCAAAGATGCCTTCTACTACAACTATCTCTGCATCACCGATTGCCCGAAAGATTCCATCGTACTGCAGAAAGGCGAGACCGTCGCTTACCGCTGGGTCAGCCGTGAAGAGCTGCTGCACTTCATGCACAGTGATGAAGCTATTCCGACACAAAAAGAACGTTGGCTTCCCTATTTAGAGCGCTTGTAAACACTTGTTGCGGAATTGCCACCTTCCTGTGCTGGCATGAAATCAGGGATTTTTATAGAATGAAATCATCAAGGCAAAGGAGGATTTCATCGTGAAACTATCGGAAAAGATTCTGAAACTCCGAAAACAAAACGGACTTTCTCAGGAGGAACTGGCCGAAAAGCTAAACGTATCCCGTCAGGCAGTTTCCCGTTGGGAGCTGGGTTCCGCGTTGCCTGACGCATCCAATATTCTGCAGCTGAGCAAGCTGTTTTCTGTGACGGCAGATTACCTGCTCAACGATGACTACGACAGTGACCATGATGTTCCTGCTGTAAAACAAACAGAACACAGCGCCAAATCTGCTGTCAAGAAAATGGCATCTATCTGCGCCGTCGCTTTTGGTTTATTGGGAAATTTCATTCTTTATATCATTTCCCGCTTCATCGAGGTCAGGGCCTTTTTCCCTATCAGCTACCAAGATGAGTATGGGCAAACATGGTACTCCGAGGAAAGCCGCATCGTTCGCAGTTACTGGCACTTCATCGACGCCTATGAGCTGGAGCTGCTGGCCGCTTTATTCTGGGGACTGCTGATTGCCGGATCGCTGCTCCTCTACTGTGAATATAAGGACTCAAAAGAGCAAAACAAGTTATAAAGAAAACGCATCCGTACACTGAAGCATACGGATGCGTTTTTTATTTTTCGTCTTCTCCATCGATAATCTCCAGCAAATGAGCTGCTGCCGGAGTCAGGGATACATTTTTCAGGGAAACCATGGCAATACTACGCTCCGGGAGGGCTTCTTTCATTGGCACCTCGAAGAGTTCTCCGTTTTGGATCTGTTCCTGACAAAATTCTTTCACAAC
>JAFSIC010000010.1 GCA_017439985.1 Oscillospiraceae bacterium | reverse complement strand
GGCAGTTGTATCCGTTGCTGCTGCAGGCGCTCTGGCTCTCAAAAAATAATTAACGACTAACCTCGTTAATTCCTCAATCGAATAATTGATTGACTCACCACCCATCGGACTCCACCCGATGGGTGGTTTTCTTATTATACGATATTTTCGCACTTCGAGTTATGCTCGAAGTGTCGGCGGCGAAAGGGAGCCTTTTATCCGCACAGACTGAAAGCCGCCGTGGACTCCACCCAGTGGTTTCTTTGCATACAAAAATTCACAAAAATAAGCCATTTTCCTATCAACGAAGACAAATTTTTGTACTATAATTTCAATAAGCCCCATTTTTATGGGGAAATTTACCCAAAAAGGAATTGATAGTATGGAAAAGAAAAAAGTCAAAATTCGTGTCAACAGCACAAGACCCGAGAGCGAAACCGTCGGTCAATGGATGGATCTTTGGCTGGAAAACTATGTGCGCCCCAGCATCCGCCAATCCACCTACGAGGTATATCGCGCGTATCTGGATAATCATTTGATTCCGAAGCTGGGAGAGGTGCCTTTGGATGAGTTGAGTGCATCAGATATCCAGTTTTTCCTGCGTGATCTGCAGTATCATGGCAATAAAAAATCCCCCGAAAAAGGTCTGTCCTCCTCCACGATCATCTGTATTCGCAATCTGCTGAAATCCTCCTTGGAACAGGCGGTTTATGAGGAACGTATTCCTCGCAATCCTGCCCGTCAAACCAAACCTCCTAAATCCGACACCAAGGAAATGAATGTGCTGACACAGGACGAAGTGACTCGTTTTTTGCAGAATTCCACGGAAAACAGCTGCTATGCTGCTTATGTTTTGACTCTCACTACCGGTGTGCGCCGCGGCGAAGTTCTTGGACTGCCGTGGCGCTCTGTTTTTATTGGTCTGCCATGGCATGAACTGGATAAGCGTTTGCCGTGGCAGAATGTGGTGAAATTGCCTCTATGGGATACCGAAGCGTTGAAGCGAATGCTCAAGAGGCGGCACATCCAACTGCGCCATGACCCGTTTATTATGATCACACAACAGCTCAGCGATCTGCGCAGCGGTCCGGAACTAATGCCGCCGAAAACAAAGCGCTCTCAGCGTGTGATCGGTATCCCTATCGATACAGCTCTGATTTTGATTTTCCAACGCTGCTATCAGCAAAAAGAAAAGGCCCGCATCGGCGGACCTTATAATAGGGATCAATTAGTTTTTTGTGACAGCAAAGGATTGCCTCTGCATCCGAGAGCTTTCACAAGACAGTTTCAGAAAGCACTGAAAAACAGCGGGATCCGAAGGATTCGTTTTCATGATCTGAGGCATACCGTGGCAACCATGTTGCTGGAGGACGGCAAAGCCATCAATACGGTACAGGAGATTCTCGGACACTATAATGCGGCATTTACAGCCGCACAGTATGGTCATGTAACTTCCAGAATGCAGCAGGAAGCGACTGAAACACTGGGGCAGGTGCTGAGAAAGGCTCGAAGTTCTGCGGAGCTTTAGTCGTACTGCTCCAGCAGATTCCAAATGACAGAGTTGGAGACCAAAAAACCCTTTACCGTCAACGCAATATGATTTTCGTCTATGAAAACCAAGTCGTGTTTGACCAACTGTTCCGCCTGCTGTCGCAGGAAAGAAAGGTCAACACCAGGGTAGCGTTCAGCGCAGTCGGAGAAAATCAATCCTGCACTTAAGCGAAGACGGAGCATCGCGTATTCGAAGAAGTCGCCGCCTTTGTCATCAAACTGCCACAGAGTCCATGGATTTTCCGCTGAGAGGAAAGCCTCCAAATCCCGCTCAAAGTAGCGACGTTCACCATTCCAGAAGGAATGAGCCGCCGGGCCGATCCCCAAGTATTCGGAGCAATCCCAATAGCGGGTATTGTGGCGGCTGTATTTGCCGTCTTTTGCGAAATTGGAGATCTCATACTGCTCAAAACCCTGCTGCTTCAGTTCGTTGACAGCACAGAGATACAGATCCGCAGAGCGCTCTTCGTCGGGGCAGAAGCGTTCCATGTGACGGCGGCCAAAAGGAGTTCCCTCTTCCACTTTTAGAAGATAAGCGGAAATATGCTCGACCACAGGACAAAAAGTATGGCAGAATGTGCGGATGGAATCTTCCGTTTGTCCCGGTGTTGCCAGCATCAGGTCAACGGAGATATTATCAAAGCCGGCAATGCGGCACAATTCCACGGATTCCCTTGCCTGCGCGGCAGAGTGGAGCCTTCCAAGGGTTTTCAGCTGTTCATCCACTGCTGATTGCACACCAATGGAAATGCGGTTAAATCCGCCTTGACGGAGCTTACAGAGATCCTCCAGCGTCATAGCGGCAGGATTGGCTTCAAGGGTGATTTCGCAGTCCGCTGTCACAGAGAATTTTTTCTTTGCCGCATCGTACATCGCCAGCAAGCGCTCTGCGCCCATCAAAACCGGAGTGCCTCCGCCAAAATAAATGGAATCCAACGGAAGCTCCGAATCAGCAGCACAGTGAATTGCACGCAGTACCGCTTCGGTATAGCGATCAGCTAAGTCATCCTGAAACGGAACAGAATAAAAATCGCAGTATGGGCACTTTGCTCGGCAAAACGGAATATGAATGTAAAGTCCAAAGCTGCGCATCATGCTTTTCTTCCTTTCATCCCTCCATCGTTATGGAGGGTCTTTTTATTTTTGAATCATGGTGTCGGTCAAACTGAAGACACCGCTGTCCACCGCTGTCTTTTTGCCGCTGCTGTAATCAATATGGTACAATTCGCCGCCTTCATCGCCGTAGTCACAGATCGCATAGAGACCGTTGTCCACTGCAGCAGCGTCAAAGACGTTTTCAGCGACAAGAAATGCTTCATCATTACTGAAAATAAGTTTACCCATCAGATCAGTACCACTGAGAAAATAAACAGTTTCTGCTTTTTCATCCAAACCCATAACCAGTATTTGTGTTGGACTGTCATAAACCGTAGAGGAAGCTCTGTCAAATGGTTTCAGGTTCAGTGTGTTGCCGCACTGTTCCAGTACTGCTCCGTCTTTACAGAGCACATAACCGATTTCCAGCCCACTTTCGATTTTGTTGGTTAAGGTGTCGTCCAGTGTAACAGTTTTGGCCTCTGCCATAGAACCTGCACGGTAGCGGTAGACTTTGTCACTGCAGTTCCAGTAGAAAGTATCATCCATTGCGCTCAAATAAAACAGCTGATCGTTGTAAATATAAGTCTCCGGAGTATAGAAATCAGAGAAGATCTCGACCGTGTTTCCATCCAGATCGGCCGCGCAGAGGGTTCCGCTGCTGTTGATATAATGGAAATCTCCTTCTGATAATGGCTGTTCAAAGTAGTTGACGCGGCTCTGCTCCACAGCCATCATCTCTTTGCTGCCTTCATTGAGCCACGGATAGCTTCGATCTGTTGCCTCAATCAAAACAACCGCATCGTCTGCCACTGCGGAAGCGGTCAAGGAAGATGCATCAAAATAGGTCAGTGTGCCGATCGGATTCATCACACTGTCACTGAGCTGCGTATCCGCAATGCAGAGCATGGAGCCGCTGTCTTCATAGAAAGCCACTTCGCTGACAGCGTCGGCGGCTGTCAGCAGGTTTCCCTGCTTATCCACATAGCAGATGTTAATGCAGCGACCGTATTCATCTGCCAGCTCCGCAGTATACATATGGGCACCGTCAGGAGAGAGGAATGCCACTTCTGCCTGTGGATTTTCAAAGTAGAAAATTTCTCCGTTTCGGATATAACCGTTCATCAGAAGGTATGTTCCATCGTCCTCAATATCTGCAGAAACAAAGCCCTGCACGGAACCATCTCGGGAACAATGAGTGATCAAGGCCAAATCGCCGCCAAACTCTTTACCGACTTCACTGATGTTTCCGTCGGAGTAGCAGAATTGACGCAGAGTTCCGTCGACGTTCTTTTCATAATACAGAGCGTGATCGGAGCTGCAGGTAATCGCCTGCACTCCACGGTCGATCTCGACAGGTTCTTTGCCGTTTTTCGAGGAATATAAAATATAATCAATATCTGCCTGAGATGCACTGTCGTAGTTTTTCAGAGAAGTCTGCAGAAAAACTACTTCATTCTCCAAACGTGCAAAGTTCTCGCGACCGATATAAACGCCATCACCGCGAAGCATTTGAGTAAACAGCTCATAGGAGCTTAAATTTTTGGCATCGTTGCGGTAAAGGGTCAGCTTCTGCTGATTTTCCGGCAATACGACATGAACTTCCTTTTCCGTACTGTAGGAAATGACATTTCTCATTTCCTGTGTTACGGGAGCAGTTTGGCAAGCAGTTCCCATGCACAAAAGCAGGGCTGCTGCGATGATTCCCAATCGTTTCATAAAAACACTCCTCTTCCAATACTGTTTTTAATTATAGACGAAGCCTCTTTCGGAAACAATAGGATGAGCACAAATTTTGATTGCATTCGCGGCAGATTTTTGCTATACTATATGGGTTGATGGAGGTATACCCAAGTGGTTGAAGGGTCCGGATTCGAAATCCGGTAGGTCGGCTCCGCCGGCGCAAGAGTTCAAATCTCTTTACCTCCGCCAGAAAAGGGCTTGAAGCATTGCTTCAAGCCCTTTTTGTATGCAAAAAAAGACCCGCCTTTCGGCGGGTCGGGTGTTATTGAATTGTAATAGACTACAATTTTTTGTTGTAGTGCATATTGCCCTCAGGGCCTCTGCCAACAGTCATCCAGGAACCGTTGAGAACACGATTGTCGCGGAGTTTGTCATACATATCGTCGACGCGGATGCCATCGACTTTGGCTTCGGATTTCAGCTTTTTGACCTGTGCCTTAATCGATGAAACATCGTCCTTGGTGATATCGTGCTCACTATAACGGGCACGAATATAAGTCTTACGCATGGATTTCAGGGTTTCCTTGTCGAAATTTCCAATGGTCATATTTTCGATATGCTGACTGGTGTAATGACGCGGGAACTCCTGACCGAGGCTGAGACAAAGCCGCAGGAAGTTGCGGTAATGATAACGAACAGCAGCACGGGGTTCGCGGGGAGCAATATGGTCGGCATAAATTTTCTCTTCCGGGCGGATCATGGTCACGGAAGTGCGGGCTTCGCGAGCGCTGTCCTTGGAACGGGAGTTGAGTTTTTTTCTGTTGCGGTACACCAGAAGCAGCACAAGGATAATTCCGACGATAAGGGTCACACCTTTGAACAGCATGATGAATGGTTCATTGTTGACCGGTTCTGTTCCCAAAAGCTCTTTTACTCTATCAGGTATTCCATCTCCGCCTATGTTCGATGGCTTTGTTGTATTCAGTGAGCCATTTTGCATGAGAAAACCAACAACTGTAACAACAAGGTAATACAGAGCATAGCCAAAGGTGTAAATGACATATATAATCGGAATAACGAGGACATCGTAGATTTTTCCGAGGATCATGCCGGCTAAGCCAAGGAACCAGTCGGAACTGATGAGAACTGCCAGAAGAACAATTCCGGCAACGCTCAGCAGATTCAGCACACGGAATCTGGTTTCGTTGAAAATCGCCGCGTCCTGACGCATCAAACGCAGCATGAAGATACCGGACATCAGATACAGCAGAATGAATGGCGCGATAAAGTCCATCTTCATCAGCAGAACAAAAGGCACCGACAAGGCACCTACTGCAAACATACCAATGCGGAAGAAATCAGACTGGGAGTCGTGATCCATGTAGTAGCGTTTCTGCCAGATCATCAAACCAACATACAGTGCGCCCAATCCGATGGCAAGGTAAGTACCAAAGCTTTCGCCGAACAGGAACATAGGGATCAGCAGCAGCGGCAACAGGAACTTGGTTTTATTGCTGTGTTTTTCGTCCATCCAGTAAGCCACTGCACCAACAGCAGCGAAGAACACTGCAGGGATCAGGCTTTCCACACCGACAGCGGCAACGGAAAGGAAGCAGTCTGCCACAACAAACAGCAGAGACAGCTCAGATAAGAGCTTCAGAAAATAACAGAGCGTCATACGCTTGCCACCTCCTCGTCATGTGTCAGCATATCCGGAGTCAGAATACAAAGCGGCGCTGCGGAAATTTCCTGCAGCTTCTGCAGTTCCGGCTGCCAATCATCATCGATCTGCGGGGTCACGATGATGAAGCTGCGTCCGGATTCCGCTTTGTGGTAAGCACGATCCAGTGTGGTTGCAAAGGTTTCGGTTGCAATACTGGTCGCACGACCCAAGCCTTCCATTACGGTCAGGAAGTGGTTACCGCCCAGACCTTCGCCGATCTCGGACCAGGAGCCAGCGAAACCGGCAATGGAGGCGTTGGTGGAGAAGTTGTACTTCACCTGTTTGTCCTCCAGTGTTTCACAAGCGGCACGAACCAGACGGAAGCAGTCCTCAACCAAGGCTTCGGACTCGTCCGTGCGGTATGGAGTTTTTACATTGAGTAGAATTGTAATGGATAAATCCAGAGTGTGGTCATAATTCTTGACCATCATCTTGCCAAAACGGGATGTCTGCGTCCAGCTGATGGCACGCATCGGTTCGCGACCGGTGTATTCGCGGAAACCGATGGTCAGAACAGGGTCTTCCAGAATGAAGCGGTTGACCGACAGGTCGCCAAGATAGTCACCCAGCGTTTTATTCAGTGCAGGACAGTCCACGGACTTCGGCATAACGACAACTTCCTGATGGTTGTTGTAGTATTGTACGTTTTCCTTCATGCCCAGGAAGTCACCGCCATAGAGCACAGCCTGACGGAAATAATGGCAGCCTCTCTGAGGGATTTTGGCATCCACCTGGCGGGTAAATACCTGATTCGGCATCAGATAGAAGCGGCTGGTCACCTGCACTTCATTGTTGCCGCGGTAAACAGCCGACTTATCCAAGTCCAGCTGGATATCTGCTGGAAAGTTCTCGACCATGCGAACAAAAGGCACCATCATCTTTTTCTGGTTTTCGACAACAGAAGTTATAGTGAAAGATTCGTCGGGGTCGATCAGGTGCTGAGAAGGCTCGCAGCCATAGTAAACGCGGTGAAGTGCATACTGCAGGGAGTATTTCTCAACCAAAAACAGGATGATCGCAAGGAAAATTAAGAATACAGCCAAGTGTATCTCTCCTTTCCTATTTGATGCGCTCCAGCGGAACAGGGATCTCGTCGAGGATCTTGCGGATGTAAGCTTCGGTGTCGTTGCTGCGGGTGGATGCGGAAGCCACACGATGAGCCAGAACATGAGGTGCTACGAAGCGAATATCCTCAGGGAGCACGTAATCGCGGCCGTTGAGGGCTGCGGTAACCTGAGAAGCTTTGTAGAGTGCGATCGCACCACGGGTGGAAACGCCTGCGGTGAAGCGGCTTTCGGTTCTGGTTCTCTGTACGATGTCCATCAGGTAGCCTGCTACATCGTCGGAGAATTTTACTTCATGATAGGAGCGTTTCAGTTCTTCAATTTCTTCTTTGGAGATCACGCAGTCCAGCTGGTCGATGATGTCAACGGTGGAAACTCTCGCAATAACGGAAAGTTCCTGTTCGCGGGTCATGTAGCCCAGTTTCAGACGCATGAAGAAGCGGTCGATCTGTGCTTCCGGAAGTGGGAAAGTGCCGTAGGATTCCAATGGGTTCTGGGTTGCCATAACCATGAAGGGCTCTTCCAGACGGGTGGTTTCGCCGTCAACGGAGATCTGGCGCTCTTCCATAGCTTCCAGCAGAGAGGACTGGGTTCTTGGAGTTGCGCGGTTGATTTCATCGGCGAGGACGATGTTGGAGAAGAGTGGACCCGGTCTGAACTGGAATTCACCGGATTTCTGGTTGTAGAACTGGATACCGGTCAGGTCGGAAGGCAGCAGGTCAGGGGTGAACTGGATACGTTTGAAATCGCCGCCGATAGTTTTTGCGAAAGCACGCAGCAGCATGGTTTTACCGGTGCCCGGTACGTCCTCCAGCAGAACGTGACCGGAGCAGATGAAGCAAGTGAGTACAAGAGAAATGGCATCGTCTTTGCCGACGATGACCTGAGAGCAGTTATGAATGACGCGTTCGCGGCATTTGGTGAAAAGTTCGAGGTTCAAAACGATCTTCCTTTCAATTCTAAGTTGAATTTATTGTAGCACATTCGCACAAAAATCGGAAGAGGAAAGCGTTGAAATGTCGTTTTCAGCCTCTGAAATGTCAGAATCAGGGGCTCAAATGTCAAAAAAGCCCCGCCTTTCAGCGGGGCTTCATTACGAAACAGTTACGTTTCAATTATTTTTTAGGAACGGATTCCCAGTCTTTCAGGAATCTCTCGATACCCTGAGTGGTCAGTGGGTGCTCGATGGATTTCATCAGAGTGTTGAATGGAACGGTTGCGATATCGCAGCCAGCCTGTGCAGCCAGAACGATGTCTTTTGGAGTACGGATGGATGCTGCGATGATCTGGGTGTCGATGTTGTGCAGTGCGAAGATTTCTGCGATTTCGCTGAGGAGTTCAACGCCATGAGCGCCAACGTCGTCCAGACGGCCAACGAATGGAGAAACGTAGGTAGCACCTGCGCGAGCTGCCAGCAGAGCCTGCTGAGCGGAGAAGATCAGAGTAACGTTGGTTTTGATGCCTTTTTTGCTCATTTTGGAAGCAGCTTTCAGGCCTTCAGCGCACATTGGAATTTTGATTACAATGTTTTTATGAATTTTAACCAGTTCTTCTGCTTCTTTCAGCATACCTTCAGCATCCATAGAAATAACTTCTGCGGAGATAGGGCCATCAACGATTTCGGTGATTTCTTTTACAACTTCTACGAAGTCGCGGCCTTCTTTAGCGATCAGGCTTGGGTTAGTGGTAACACCACAGATAACACCGAGGTCGTTTGCCTGACGGATATGATCAGTATTAGCAGTATCGATGAACAGTCTCATGGGTAATTGCTCCTCTCTGAAATAAAAAATATCTTAGCGGATTTTCCCGCTCAAAGACAGATTAAGTGCGGTCCAGTTCGTTGACCTGATAGCACAGGGTCATCAGGCTGTCACCGAGATGGACATTGTTCACAACGATGTTTTTGTCCTGATGGTCCATAAACAGATCGTAGTGCGAGAAGTTCCAGAAACCGCGGACGCCGCAGTTCACCAGACGATCACTTTCTCTCTGCACCTCTTCACGAGGAAGGCAGAGGATCGCAACATCAGGATGATACTTGTTGCAGAAGTCCTCCAGTTCTTTTTCGGAACGAATAGTCAAACCGTGAACTGTCTGACCGATGAGTTTTTCGTTAGCCTCAAAAATACCAATCAGCTGGAAGCCTTTTTCGCTGAAGCTGATATAGTTGACCAGCGCCATACCCAAGTTACCTGCGCCCAGCAGAACAGCAGTCAAGCCGCGCTCCAAACCAAGGATATTGCCGATCTCTTCATACAGAGCATCTACATTATAGCCGTAGCCCTGTTGACCGAAGCCGCCAAAGCAGTTCAAGTCCTGACGAATCTGAGATGCGGTCAGCTTCATCAGCTGTGCCAATTCACCGGAAGAAATGCGATGAATCCCACGATTCAACAAGTCTTTCAGGTAACGGCGATATCGAGGAAGTCTCTGAATTACAGACTTCGACACGCCTTCATATTTTGCCATTCCGGCATCCTCCCCTCGTTGTTTCTGCTTCGCCCGAGGAAAAGCCGGAAACACATAAAAATATCTACCTAATATTATAACAAACTCCACCCGAAAGTCAATGATTTGACTTCTCTCTATCTCGATACTTGCATAAATTGCGCAAAAAAATCACTTTCCCTTATGGTAAACTGCAAGATTTTCCGTACAAATTTTCTCTTTGTGCAAAGCGACTGAATTTCTTTTGGATATTTTTTCAAGGGTTTTTTATCCGTTCATAATTTATTCACAATTAAATATTATACTTAAAGTAAGAAGAGATTTTACCACAACGATAGGCTGCTTGGCAGCAGATTGGACTGATTCTATGGAAAATATCGCAAACCCAAACAACGAGAAGCTCCAGAAAATCAATAATCGTACTGCTATGGGTGGAACTGCAGTTCTGGTCACCGATCAGTTTCGCTGTGCACGATTGATCCGCTGCGGCAAACTGATTGCCGATATCACCGGAAGTGACTTGTATGTGATCAATCTTCAGAACAACGAATATCCGCCGAATCCGGCTGCGATTCAGCACCTGTTTGATGTGACGACACAGCACGGCGGTATCATGCAGCTGCTGTACTCCGACCATGCTTTCCGCACCCTCAGCGACTATATCAAAGAAAATAAAATCAACTGCGTGATCAGTGGTATGCCGGGCAATGCCGACTCCATGCTCCATCAGATCTGGGCCAACTTTCCGCGGGTTCATTTCTTCACGGTCAATGAGAACGGTAAGATGGAAGAGGTCATTTACCGGAAAACCCACGGTATCCATCCGGAAAATACCGCAGCAGAACTGAATGCTTAAACCGTAAGGAGGGACTGCCCCATGAATGATTACACGATTTCCAATGTTCGATTTACAAGTTCCGATGGAAAAAGCCGTGTTCACGGTTGGGTCTATGCCCCAAATTCGGAACCTGTCGCCATGCTGCAGATTTCCCACGGTATGTGTGAATACATTGGCCGCTACCACTGGTTTATGGAAGCTCTGTGCAAGCAGGGCTTTGTGGTCTTTGGCAACGATCATATTGGTCATGGTGAATCCTCCGAGCCGGAGCAGTACGGCTACTTCGGTGAGAAAAACGGCTACCGTCATTTGATCTCCGACCTGCATCGTATGAGCACTATCGTCAAAGAAAAATATCCGCAGCTGCCATTGTTCCTGTTCGGACACAGTATGGGCTCTTTTGTTGCGCGTTTATATGCCGGTCGTTATGCCGATGAGTTGAGCGGCGCGATTTTCTGCGGAACCAGCGGTCCGAATCCACTGGCTAAAGGCGGAATCGCTGCAGCTACACTGGGCGTCAAGCTGAAAGGAGCAATGTGGCGCAGTTCACAGCTGACCGCCTTGGCATTCGGCAGCTATAACAGTAAATATTCTCCGCAGAGAACGACTCATGATTGGCTGACTCGCAATGAGTCCATTGTCGATACCTATCTGAAGGATCCAAAATGCACTTTCCTGTTCACTGCTGCAGGTCTGCGTGATTTGTTCACCCTGGTTTCCGAATGCAACAGTAAACAGTGGTTCCGCAATTTGGATAAAGATTTGCCGATTCTGCTGATTTCCGGTGACATGGACCCTGTGGGTGATTATGGCAAGGGCATTGAAAAAGTGCTGGCTACCCTGTTAGAAAATGACGTCAAAGACGCAACAATGACCCTTTACCCACAAGCTCGCCATGAGCTGCTCAACGAGCTGAACAAAGAGGAAGTGTTCACCGATATCCATCGATGGCTGATGAACCACCTTTGTAACCGATGATGACAAGTTAAGAACACAAAAAAGCCCGCTCAATGAGCGGGCTTTTATTTATTCTTCAAAGAATACCTTCGGTTCAAATTGTTCGAAAATCGGCAGGAGGCCCTCTTGTACACAGGTTTCGAAGTTCTCTTGCTTGGTGATGGTCCAGCTGGCACCCTGCATGCGCCACAGATACAGGCATAACAAATTGCTCAGGTTCTTTCTGTCCTCAAACTTGTATGCAATAAAATCAGGTTTTGTCAGCAGGTTTCCCAACAGGAAAGTTAAAACAAAGTCGATGATTCGTCCCTGTCCGGATGGATTCTTCATGAAATTTTGGCTGAGCTGACCACGGATCACATCCGGGCGATTTCGTTTCAGCCAGAGCAGACAGCGAGGGTCGAAACTTTCGATTCCGTAAGGACCGTGGTAGGTCTTCAGAGCATTGCAGACTGCTTCAGCCAGCTTGGCTGCGTTGCCGTTAGCCGCTTTCAGTTCGATGATCAGCGGGGCCTGACCATTGTACAGATTCAATACCTGTCGAAAAGTAGGAATGGTTTCCGTTGTTCCTTCAAGATGATAGTTCTGCAGCTGGTCCAAGGTCAAATCTTCAATGTTCACATCTGCCCCTGCAGTGCGTTTTAAGGAAGAATCATGAATTACAGCCAATCCACCATCTTTCAGCAAATGAACGTCCAGTTCGATGCCGTAGCCTCTATCCAGCGCTCTTTGGAATGCCAGCATACTGTTTTCCGGCACGAAAGGTTTGTCATGGAGTCCGCGATGAGCGTAAACCCAATAACGCAAATCCTCCAGATTTTTTTCGCCCACTCTGCCGCGGATGATCATAGCGTAAACCAGCAAAATAATGCTGAAAATCACAATCAAAGTCATCATGGCAAAGACTCCTTAATCGTCAATATCAAAAGCTTCCAAGCCCTTTTTCGCCTCTACTTTGTTGTCACCATGTTTTACGAGATTCATGGTTACGAAGGCACAAGCCACGAAGAACGCCGCATAAGGGAAGAGGGTTTTGTAGCTGACATGATTCAGCAGGAAACCGGCGGCGATTGGAGTGATGGTCTGTGCAGACATACTGAAGGTGTAGTACAAACCGGTGAATTTACCCACATCGCTGCCTTTGCACATCTCGACAACCATCGGTAAGCTGTTAACATTGATGGAAGCCCAAGCAACACCAACTAATACGAAGAGTACATAAAGTAGAGGGCTAAACTGATTGGATACCAATGTGTAGAGGAAAGCTGCAAAGAAGGTACTTGCCAGAAGAGCAACACCGAAGAGAATGGTTTTCTTACGACCCACCTTGCTGGCGATGTTACCAACAGGAATGTAGCTTGCGATCGCACCGACCGTTGCAATGGTCAGACAGAGAGATGCATCGCCCAGACTCATATTCCACACGTTCTGTGCGTAGGTTGTGAACCAGGTAGTGATTGCATTGTAACCAATGAACCACAAAGCAATAGAAACCAGAAGGAAGGACAGACTGCGTTTCACTTCAACAGGCAGTTCCTCCGTTTTGCTGTTTTCATTTTTCTGAACCAGATTTTCCTCAGGATGAGCCTTTTCATACTCTGCCTGTTCAGCGCACAGTTTTGGTTCGTTGACAAAGAACAGCAATACGAACAGTGCCAACAGCATGATGCCTGCAACGATCAGGAACAGCGGCACGTAGCTGATGTGTTCTCCATCGCCCGGCTTGGTACGATACAAAACACTGGTGATGATCAGATAGATCACGCCGCCCACAGCACCCATCAGATTGATGATGGCGTTGGCTTTACTGCGCAGAGGCTTTGGGGTTACATCAGGCATCAAGGCAACTGCAGGGCTGCGGTATGTTGCCATGGAAATCAGCAGCAAACCCAGCAAGCCAATAAATGCACCCAGTTTCCATGGAGCAGGTACTGCAAAATAGCTGTCATTCAGCAGTGGCAGTCCAACCATCAAACAAACGGCCATCAGTGTTCCTACCAGAATAAAGGGACGGCGGCGGCCGAGCTTGCTGCGGCATTTATCAGAGAGTCCGCCAAACAATGGCAGCAGGAACAATGCCAACACGTTGTCGGCAGCCATGATCGCGCCGGAAATGGTCTCATCCACATGGAAAGTATTTGTCAGCATCAAAGGAATCAAATTGTCATACATCTGCCAGAATGCGCAAATCGCCAGAAAAGCGAAGCCCACCAGCACTGTACGTTTTGTGTTGAGTTTCATAGGAACCTCCGTTGTTATAAATTGATACTAACATTATAGCATAGTTGCTGCGGGCTTTGTAGACAAGAATATGTAAAATTAAATAAAAAGAAAACCACCCATCGGGTGGAGTCCACGGCGGCTTTCAGTCTGTGCAGATATAAGCTCCCCCTCGCCGCCGACACTTCGAGCATAACTCGAAGTGCAAAAATATCAGATAATAAGAAAACACCTCACCGGGTGGAGTCCGGTGAGGTGTGAGTCAATCAATTATTCGATTGAGGAATTAACGAGGTAAGTCGTTAATTATTTTTTGAGAGCCAGAGCGCCTGCAGCAGCAACGGATACAACTGCCATAGCAACAGCTGCGCCTACGAAGTCAGCAGCACCGGTTTCTGGGTTTGCTTTGTCAGCTTCTACTGGAGCTTCAACTTCAGTTTCAGCTTCAACTTCGATTTCTACGTCAGCGTCGATTACAGCGTATGCAGTGTATTCAGCGTCTTCTACGAGGTAACCGTCGGTAACTTTACCGGAAGCGAATTTGTGATCTTCAACGTAGGTAGCTTCTACTGGAACCAGTTCGCCATCAACAACAGCAACGATCTGTTTGTTGTCTTTAGCAGATGGGAATACCAGGTCGATGTTGTTAACGTCGCCCAGACGGAAGCTTCTTACTTCAACGTCAGTATCGTATTCTTTGGACAGAACTTTGTTGAATTTGATGGAAGAATCCAGAATGTATTCTTCGTCAGCGTACATTTTGAATTCGCCGTAAGCCAGACCATTGAAGTCTACGGTAGCGTAAGCAGATTTTTCATCTTCGCCGTAGATGTATTTGGTAGCTTCGTCAACAGTGATAACCCAATCCAGATCATCTTCGGTCAGTTCAACTTCAGTGTAAGCTTTGAAATCGTAAGCTACTTTTACTCTGTCGGATTCAACTTTGTTTGCACCATCGTAGATGTAGAAGTAGAATTTAACTTCATCTTCTTCGTAGTGGTCGAAGTCTTTTTCCAGAGTAACTTTAACGTACAGCAGAGTACCGTTACCCAGAGTATTTTTTTCGTCAAAGAAGAATACAGCAGAATCTACGTATTCAGCGTTGTCGATTTTGATTTTCCAGTCTTTATCAGCTTTGTAGTTGAAGTTTACTGGAGTAGCCAGTTCCCAAACAACTGGGAAGTACAGGGAGTCGCCAGCTTCAAGGTTAGCAACTTCTTCGGTAGAACCATATACTTTACCTTCGTGAATAACAACCTGGAAGGTCAGGTCAGCAGCGGTCAGTTCAGTGTGGTTGGTAGCAGCATCGCCAGCACCGAAAGATTTGTCAGCCGCCATAGAAGCAACGGACATGCCCATTACCATAGCAGCTGCAAGCAGTACGGAAAGAACTTTTTTCATAGTCTTTTTTCCTCCTAAATTGATAGATAAATTTAATAATTTTATTCATGTTTTTGGGGAGGAAAATTGACTGTTTATGGATAT
>JAFSIC010000009.1 GCA_017439985.1 Oscillospiraceae bacterium | reverse complement strand
ATGAGGATCACTGGATGGCCGTTGCGCCGTTTCTCAGGGATGAGGGCGAAGCAGCGGCCATTGTCTATGTCCTGAACGAGTCTCAGACGTCCATGGAGAGCTTTCAAGAGCTGGTTCTCACCAATACGCTGACAGATTTGATCACGGAGGAGTTCCAGGCATGAACAGATATGAATATCGTGTCATCGAATCCTTTTGCAAGGAATGCGAAATTGCTACATACGGAATCTCTGTCTGGCTGCGGCAATCGGGAGAGAGCGTGGAGGTTTGCTCGGTAAAGGATATCTCTCCGGATAAAAGGGCAGTCCTGGAATTGGCGGAATGCTGCCAAAGGGGACAGGTGTCCCCAGTCCATCTGATGGATGTCATCAAAGATTTTCTCCAACAACTGACACGATTCTTGTTAATTATTGATATAATGACAAGGAAGGTGTTGGTTGACTGGAAGTGATTAGAAAACGATTCATTTTTTCATTTGCCGGATATTGATGAGTTGCTCCATGCCCTCACTGCTCAAATTTCTTAGAATTTGTAAGGGAAAATGGCATAAATGCAATGATTGTGCGCTTGTTTTTTGTTAAAAAGTTTGTTTTACCTCATTGGTAAGGACGAGGTCGGCGGTTCAAATCCGCCCGGCAGCTCCAAAACCTTGAAACTTCGGTTTCAAGGTTTTTTCTTTTACTTTTCGCAACTTTTGCGGGCAATTAAAACTCCTTGAGAAGTTTTGACCACATAAATGCCCTCAGACAGCGAAAAAACCGCCCGCCGGAATTTATGTTCCGGAAGGCGGTTTTCCTTGTTTTAGCAGTTGTTTTGGACTTCTTTTAAGTCGTGCTTTTTCAGCCGCAATTTCCACATTCGCTCTCTTTCTCGCTGACAACTTATTTTTTCTTCTTTCAAAATAGGTGCTCTGTGCTCACAGTAAGCTCAACCGTGGATGCATAACGCCACAGCATTTTTACGGTGAAGATCGCTTCGTTTATGCGCTTACACCGCCGCTCTTTGTGAGCTATGGTCAATTTTGCGAAGCAGGCACTGCTTTAAGAGTTTGAAAAACGTACTTATCGAATCTTTTTTCGGCAGAAAGCATAAAAAGGGGATGGTGAAATATGCCAGAACACCAAAACAATGTTGAAAAATAAACAATGATTGACAGCTTTGCTTAGAAGGTTGTATTGTTGTATTACAAGGTGACAAGAGATTGGCGTCTTGTTTTTTCGCGCTTTCTCTTGTGATCATCCGGGGTTCCGGATACTAAAAAATTAGGAGGATGAACATGAAGAACGTCAAGAAATTCGCAGCACTGCTTCTCGCACTGATTATGGTGCTCTCTCTCGTGGCATGCGGCGGCAGCTCCAGCAGCTCCAGCAGCTCCGAGAGCACTGAAAGCACCGAAAGCACTGATGCCGCAGAGGAGAACACCGGCGAGACCTACACCATCCGCATCGGCCACAGCGACACCACTTCCAACCTGATCCACATCAACCTGGAGCGCTTTGCCGCAGCCGTCAACGAGCGCACCAACGGCCAGGTTGAGATCCAGATCTTTGCTTCCGAGCAGCTCGGTTCCAATGCCGAGATGATCGAGATGGTCGAGATGGGCTCTCTGGACGCCATGATGCTGCCCTCCGGCCAGCAGGCAAGCTATGCATGCGAAAAGTTCTACGCACTGAGCCTGCCCTTCCTGTTCGCTGACTACGACCACGTCTATCGTGTTCTGGACGGCGAGATCGGCGAGGAGCTGCTGGAAGGTCTGGAAGACCACAACATGATCCAGCTGGCTTACTGGGAGAACGGCCTGCGTCAGTTCACCAACAACGTACGTGCCATTGAGACCCCCGCTGATATGGAAGGCCTGAAGTTCCGTACTCCCGAGGATGCACTGACCGTCGCTATCTTCAACGCTTACGGCGCTTCCGCAGCACCCTTCGCTTTCTCCGAGCTGTACCTCGCTCTGCAGCAGGGCACCTTTGATGGCCAGGAGAACCCCGTTGCAAACATCCACGCTAACAACTTCCAGAACGTCCAGAAGCACCTGACCATGGTGAACTATCAGTATCAGCCCAAGAACATGATCTTCTCCCTGAGCACCTGGAACAAGCTGCCCGAGGACATTCAGACCGTTCTGAAGGAAGCTGCTGTGGAGTTCGGTAATCAGCATCGTCAGGACATCCGCGACAACGAGGAGTCCCAGCTGGCCGATCTGGTCGCCGCTGGCATGGAAGTCGGCTATCCCGACACCCAGCCGTTCATCGATCAGGCACAGAGCGTGTATGATGACTTCTACGCAAAGTATGACTGGGCAGAGGATCTGGTCGCACGCATCAACGAACTCAAGTAAAAAACAACAACCTTGCCGCACAGTGGAGGCACGGCATTCGTGCTGTGCCTCCTCGCTTTATTTCTGCTTATACGGTTTATATTCGAGCACGAAAAGATTTTCTCCCTGCATATACGTCAGAAAGTTATTGCCATTTCGGCTCTCCCTGTGGGGCAACCGAAACAGCACTTTGATACTCGTTTGATAAGATTTGCCGTTGGCAAGTTTTAGTTTTAAAGAGGTGAATAAATGAAAGCAGCAATCCATAAGTGCAGCCTGTTTTTAGACAAGGTCTGTGCCGCAGTGACCGGCTTTCTGCTGGTTGCTCTGTGTGTGATTATCGTGTATTCGGTTTTCATGCGCTATATTTTCAACGCCCCTGTTCAGTGGCAGTACGAGATCACTCTCGTCGGTCTCTGCTGGGCAACTTTCATTGGTATGCCCATGACTTTCCATAAGATTGAGCATATGCGCCTGACTTTTGTCACCGACAAGCTCAAGCCCGGTGTCTGGCGCATCTACATGAACGTGATCGACGTCCTGCTGATTGTGTTCCTGATTGTCGGCGTCGTCAGCAGCATCCAGGTCGTGCAGAACGCCTGGAACCAGTTTTATCAGACAATTCCCTTTATGAGACGTGGCTACTACTATATGTCCTTCCCCATTGGTGCGGCGATCTCGATTGTCCATCTGATCGACATTCTGTTCAACCGCAATCCCGGTGAAGCTCCCACGGCAAAAGAAATTGAGGAGGTGGCAGAATGAATTTCAGCTTTGCTGTTCTGGTTCTGATGCTCGTCGGTGGCTTCCTGCTGCTGATGGTTCTCGGTGTACCTATCGCATTCGCACTCTCCATCGCAGCACTGTTCACCTGCGCTGTGACCGGACAGTTTCCGATTTATGCTATTTTCCACCGCTTCATCGGTAACGCAAGCTCCTATACGCTGCTTGCCATCGCCTTCTTCATCCTTGCCGCCAAGCTGATGAATACCGGCGGCGTCACACGAAGAATTTTCCGTTGCTGCTCCGCATGGGTCGGCGCGGTCCCCGGTGGTCTTGGCCACGCTAACGTGCTTGCATCCATCGTGTTCTCCGGCATGAGCGGTTCCGCTGTTGCAGACGCAGGCGGCCTCGGCCAGATCGAGAT
>JAFSIC010000001.1 GCA_017439985.1 Oscillospiraceae bacterium | reverse complement strand
GTGTTTCACCTTTATGGATCACGAAGGAAACGTCATCCACCGCTTTCAGCACGCGGTTTTTGCCGGCGCTGTAATATTTGCAGAGATTGCTGACTTCCAGTTCTACCGGTCTGTTATTCATGCTGCGCACCTCCGTTCAGGAATGGAATATCGCTGATATCTGCGCGGGAATCGCAGAGCCAGCAGGAAACTTCGTGACCATTGCCCAGATCTGTCACCTCAGGCATGTACTCTGCGCACACGTTCATGGCGTATGGGCAGCGGCTGCAGAATGGACAGCCTTTTGGTGGGTGGATCATGTCAGGAATAGTACCTTCGATGGTCACCAGTTCTTCTTTGTTGTCCAGGTCCAGACGAGGTACGGAGTTCATCAGCGCCCAGGTATATGGATGGCGGGGATTATAGAAGATATCTTCGTTGCAGCCTCTCTCCACGATTTTGCCTGCGTACATAACAACGATCTCGTCAGCCATGTCAGCAACAACGCCCAGATCGTGGGTGATCATGATGATTGCCATACCCAGCTGTTTCTGCAGATCTTTCATCAGTTCCAGAATCTGTGCCTGAATGGTAACGTCCAGCGCGGTGGTTGGTTCGTCGGCGATCAGCAGGTTCGGACGAGTGATCATTGCAGTTGCGATCATCACGCGCTGACGCATACCACCGGACAGCTCGTGAGGGTATTTTTCCAGACAAGCTTCAGCATCAGGAATGCCGACCATTTTCAGCATGTCCACTGCCTTTTTGCGAAGTTCACCCTGTGGGAGATTGTCAACGTTGTGATTGGCAATGTTCTCGATGATCTGTTTGCCGATCTTCATGGTTGGGTTCAGAGAAACCAGCGCATCCTGGAAGATCATGGAACATTCCTTTCCGCGGAAGTCCTGCCACTGTTTTTCTGTGAATTTCAGAATGTCAGTGCCATTGTAAATGATCTGGCTGCCCTCTTTGATCTTACCAGGTTTTTCGATCAAACCCATGAGGGACTTGGAAGTTACGGATTTACCGCAGCCGGATTCACCAACCAGTGCGGTGGTCTTTCCCTTTTCGATGGTGAAGGATACGTCACGGACGGACTGTACCTCGCCTGCATATGTAAAATAAGAAACGGAAAGATTTTTGATATCAACCAATGTATTGCTCATAATTTCCTCCTTATTTTACGATTTTGGGCTCGAAGGCACTTCTCAGAACGTCACCCAGAATGTTGAAGCTGAGTACGGTCAGAAGGATCAGTGCGCCTGGATAAACTGCCAGAATTGGTCTGTCCAGAATGAATTTCTGTGCGCCCTGCAGCATGGAGCCCCAGGAGGCATTAGGGATAGAGATACCCAAACCGAGGAAGCTCAGGGAGGATTCGGTCAGGATCGCACTTGCAACACCAAGGCTGGCTGCTACGATAACAGGACCAAGAATATTTGGCAGAATATGTTTCACTGCGATCTGTACACTGCCTGCGCCGAGGTTTCTGGATGCCTGAACGTAGTCACGTTCCTTCAGAGACATGGTTTCTGCACGGGTGATTCGTGCAACAGATGCCCAGGAGAACAAGCTCAGAACCGCAATCAGTGTAGTCATACCCGGCTTCAGGAAGGAGTTCAGTACAACCATCAGAAGCATAGATGGAAGAGCTAAGAAGATGTCGGTGAAGCGCATCAGCAGCATGTCCAATTTGCCTCCGATGTAGCCGGAGAAAATACCGATGGTAGTACCGATAAATACGGTGACCAGCATTGCAGCAAAGCCGACCAGCAGAGAAATTCTGCCGCCGTAGAGTGCGCGGGTAAAGTAGTCACGGCCGTATTCATCACAGCCGAACGGATGCTGCAGAGATGGTTCTGCAAATTTGTCGGCTAAGTTCAGTGCGTTGGGATCGTATGGACTCAGAGGGGCCAGCAAACAGGCAACAATGATAATTGTGAGAAAAACAACAGCAAAAACTGCCAGTGGATTGGACTTGATCTCCTTGATGGCTTCTTTGATCAAGCTGCGGTGATATACAGCACCCAGATCCTTCTGTTTTTTCTCTAT
>JAFSIC010000008.1 GCA_017439985.1 Oscillospiraceae bacterium | reverse complement strand
TCCAAGTCCCTCATGGGTTTGATCGAAAAACCTGGTAAGATCAAAGAGGGCAGCCAGATCATTTACAATGGCACTGACATTCTGAAATTCACAGAAAAACAGTGGCAGGACTTCCGCGGCAAGGAATGCTCCATGATCTTCCAGGATGCGCTGGTTTCTCTGAACCCAACCATGAAGATCGGCAAACAGATCATCGAGAACATTGCCAACCACAATGTTGACAATCTTCCACAGGGTGAACTTCGCAAAAAGGCAGTGGATATGCTGAAAATGGTCGGCATTCCTGACGCCGAGGCTTGTCTGGAAAAATACCCTCACGAGCTGTCCGGTGGTATGCGTCAGCGCGTCATGATCGCAACCGCTATGATCACCCGTCCGAACCTGCTGATCGCCGACGAACCAACCACCGCGCTGGACGTTACCATTCAGGCACAGATTCTGGAACTGATGAAAGATCTGCAGAAGCAGTTGGGCATGGCGATCATCATGATCACCCACGACCTTGGCGTTGTTGCTGACATGGCTGACGAGATCGTTGTTATGTACGCAGGTAAAATCGTGGAGAGAGGCTGCAACGAAGACATCTTCTACAACCCTCGCCATCCATACACCTGGGCACTGATGAACTCCGTGCCTCGACTGGACCTGGACAACAAAGAGGAACTGGTAACCATCGAAGGTACCATTCCTGACATGATCCATCCGCCAAAAGGCTGTCCATTCTGCAGCCGCTGCCCATACGCCATGAACGTGTGCGCAGAGTACATGCCTGAGGTGACCGACCTGGGCAATGGTCACGAAGTGTCCTGCTGGCTCTGCGATTCCCGCGCAGATATCAGCGATATTCCATTCCTGAACGGAGGTGCGCAGCATGAATAACAGACCGGTAGAACTGGAAGTCAGCAATCTTTGCAAATATTACAGCGCCGGCAAAAACCGCGTGCTGAAAGCAGTGGATGACGTTTCCTTCGTGATCCATAAAGGTGAAACACTGGGTATCGTTGGTGAGTCCGGCTGCGGTAAAACCACCTGCGGCAAAACCTGCATCGGTATGCTGCCAAAGACCGGCGGCGAAGTGAAGTACAAGGGCAAAGATGTCCACAATCTGTCCAAGAAGGAACGCTTTGACTTCACCAAAAAGGTGCAGATGATCTTCCAGGACCCATACGCATCTCTGGACCCACATCAGAAAGTATATGACATCATTGCGGAAGGTATCCGCATTCATGGTCTGGCAAAAGACAAAAAAGAGGAGGAACGTCTGGTTCTGGAACTGCTGGACATGGTAGGTCTGAATTCCGAGCATGCTATGCGTAACGTTCACGAGTTCTCCGGTGGTCAGCGTCAGCGTATCGGTATCGCAAGAGCACTGTCCGTTGATCCGGAATTTCTCTTCTGCGATGAACCGATCTCTGCGCTGGACGTATCCATTCAGGCGCAGATCATCAACCTGCTGATGAAACTGCAGAAAGAGCGCGACCTGACCATGCTCTTCATCGCTCATGACCTGTCCATGGTAAAACATATCTCCGACCGCATCGGTGTTATGTATCTGGGCAACATGGTGGAACTCTCCGCATCCTCTGAACTGTACAACAAACCTCTGCATCCATACACTCAGGCTCTGCTGTCCGCCGTACCGATCGCAGACCCGAAGGCATCCCGTCTGCGTCAGAAAATCATGCTGACCGGCGACGTACCAAGCCCGGTGAACCCACCGGCAGGCTGCCGCTTCAGTGGTCGCTGCAACCGCTGCATGGGCATCTGCACTCAGGAAAAACCAGAGCTTCGTGAAGTGGAACCTGGTCACTTTGTTGCTTGCCATTTGTACAATAATAAATAAATCAGACTCATTTTTTAGAAAGGTGGAACTATTATGGAACTGGTAAAAACCCTTCCTGACGTGTTCGAAGAATTCAGCGAACAGCGCCGCAACTCTTTCATGCCTCTGTTTGAAATGAAAGAAAAGAACATCCCATTTGTAGGTACTTTCTGCACCTACACTCCAAACGAAATCATTCAGGCGGCAGGCGCAGTACCTGTTGGTCTGTGCTCTTTCTCCGATGAAACCATTCCGGATGCAGAGCAGGATCTGCCTCGTAACCTTTGCCCACTGGTAAAATCCAGCTATGGCTTCGCAAAAACCCAGAAATGTCCATATTTCTACTTCTCTGACCTGATCGTTGGTGAAACCACCTGCGACGGTAAAAAGAAAATGTACGAGATGCTGGGTGAGTTCAAAGATGTTCACTGCATGGAGCTGCCAAACCGTCAGTCTCTCATGGGTCGTAAACTTTGGAGAGAAGAAGTTGTTGCACTGAAAGAGAAACTGGAAGAAAAATTCGGTGTGGAAATTACCGAAGAAGAAGTTCGCAAACAGGTTTCCATCAACAACAAAAACCGTCTGGCTCTGCGTCACTTCTATGAATTGATGAAACTGGATCCACCTCCAATGGCTGGTCTGAACCTGTACAGCGTACTCTATGGTTCTTCCTTCAAATTCGATAAAGAGAAAATCGCTCCTGAAGTAGAAGCTCTCACCGAACGCATCAGAAAAGAATACGAAGAGGGCAAATGTGAAATCAAAAAACGCCCAAGAATCATGGTTACTGGCTGTCCAATCGGCGGTAATGCAATGAAAGTGGTTCGTGCCATTGAAGAAAACGGCGGTAATGTTGTATGCTTCGAAAACTGCGGCGGTGCGAAATCCGTTGACGAACTGATCAACGAAAATACCGACGATATCTACCAGGCAATTGCAGACCGCTATCTGAACATCGGCTGTTCCGTTATGACTCCTGACAGCAACCGCATCAAACTGATGGGTCGTCTGCTGGAAGAATACAAGATCGACGCTGTTGTTGAAGTAGTGCTGCAGGCTTGCCATACCTACAACGTAGAATCTTACTCCATCAAGAAATTTGTAACCGAAAAAGGTCTGCCATACATGGCGGTTGAAACCGATTACTCCTCCGCAGATATCGGTCAGCTGAACACCCGCTGCGCAGCCTTCATCGAAATGCTGTAATATTTCAGAATATAAAAGGGAGAGATTTCAGATGTATAATTTTGATAAACTGGTTGACCGCAAAGGCACCGAATGTATTAAATGGGATCTGGTTGGTAAAGTGTACGGCTCCGATGACGTGATTCCTCTGTGGATCGCTGATATGGACTTCGAAATCCTGCCGGAACTGCAGGAAGCAATGGTAAAACGTGCTTCTCATCCATCCTTCGGCTACACCATTCCGGCACCTGCTTACCGTGAAAACATCATCAAATGGAACAAAGAACGCAACGGTCTGGAACTGGCAAAAGAAGATATCGTTGGTATTCCTGGTGTTGTAACCGCAATTGCATTTGCTCTGAATGCACTGACCAAAGACGGCGATAAAGTTCTTATCAACACTCCTGTTTACAACCCATTCGCTTCTACCATCAAAGGTCTGAATCGTGAACTGGTAACTT
>JAFSIC010000007.1 GCA_017439985.1 Oscillospiraceae bacterium | reverse complement strand
CTGATGATTTGAATGAGCTGCTGATTAACATGATTTGCTACATCACGGGAGTGGAATAGATATGGACGAACGAAAACAGGAAAACGATTTCTTTGGTACGGAACGAGTCAGCAGAATTTTGCTGAGAATTGCACCGCCGGTTATGCTGGCACAGCTGATCCAAGCGCTCTACAACATCGTAGACAGCTACTTTGTCGGTGGATATTCTGCAGATGCACTGACGGCATTGTCGGTTATTTTTCCGATACAGCTGCTGATCGTCGCTTTGGCAGTGGGAACCGGTGTCGGTGTCAATACCTTTATGGCTCGGCTTTATGCCTTTCAGAAGAAAGAGGAAGCCGAAAAAACAGCAGGAACAGGTATGGTGTTATCCATCATTACCTGGGCGATATTTGCCTTAGTTAGCGGTTTGCTCATGCGAGTCTATGTAATGACCTCCGCAAAATCTCCGCAGGCTGTAGAATATGCGGTGACCTACGGACGAATTGTCTGCATCGGCAGCTTGGGTATCTTTTTGGAGGGAAACTGGTCGAAGGTTCATCAGGCCAAAGGTAATATGCGCCTGCCGATGATG
Source organism: Oscillospiraceae bacterium (assembly GCA_017439985.1). Lineage (GTDB taxonomy): Bacteria > Bacillota > Clostridia > Oscillospirales > Ruminococcaceae > Negativibacillus. Next base: position 172,721 of record JAFSIC010000007.1, on the reverse strand, counting down.
GCACAAATTATGGGTGCTGTGGTCAATATGGTGCTGGACCCTATTTTGATTTTCGGTTGGGGACCGATCCCCGAGATGGGCGTAGCCGGTGCTGCGCTTGCAACCATATTTGGTCAGTTTACTGCTGCGATCCTGACAGCAAAAGGCGGAGCTTACAAGCCGCCGAAAGCAGAGGAAATCAAGGAATACATCATCGAGATTTATAAGCTGGGCTACCCATCCATTCTGATGCAGGCTCTTTACACTGCATATATCGTCCTGCTGAATATGATACTTGCAGGCTTCTCCGATTCTGCAGTTACTGTATTGGGTCTGTACTACAAAATGCAGAGCTTCTTCTTTATTCCTTTGCTGGGACTGCAAACTTGCATTGTTCCGGTGCTCAGCTATAACTATGCACAGCGGAGCTTTGATCGCTGCAAGAAGGTCATGCTGGAGTCCTTCCTGATCTCCACGGTGTTTATGATTCTGGGCTTTGTATCCTTTGTTTTCTTCCCAAATCAGCTGATCGGACTCTTTTCGGAAAGCGCGGAGGTATTCGCCATTGGACGTATTGCTTTCCCAATCATCGGCAGCAGTTTCTTCTCCGCAACGTTCTCGCTGATTATGCCGGTATTTTTCCAGGCTATCGGCAACGGAAAGCTCAGCGTTCTGCTGTCTCTGACCAGACAGATTTTCTGTCTGCTGCCAATATTCTGGGCTTTCTCCCTGATTGGTCTGAACTACACATGGCTGTCCTTCCCGATTTCAGAAACCATCGCCGGCGCTCTTGGTTTGCTCCTGTATTGGAGACAGACAAAGGTTTGGGGATAAGTTCATAAGTTTTGAAATAATAAAATCCCCCTTGTATCATTACGATACAAGGGGGATTTGCTTATGCTATGTATTTCTCAAAGAAGAAATTATCTTGGGAATTTGATAGCAGCCTGTGCAGCAGCCAGACGAGCGATTGGAACGCGGAATGGAGAGCAGGATACGTAGGTCAGGCCAGCTTTGTGGCAGAATTCTACGGATGCTGGGTCGCCGCCGTGTTCGCCGCAGATGCCCAGTTTGATGTCAGGACGGGTCTGTTTACCCAGTTTAGCTGCCATTTCAACCAGTTTACCAACACCGGTCTGGTCCAGTTTAGCGAATGGATCGCTTTCGTAGATCTTGTTGGTGTAGTAGTAGTCGAGGAATTTACCAGCGTCGTCACGGGAGAAGCCGAAGGTCATCTGGGTCAGGTCATTAGTACCGAAGGAGAAGAATTCAGCTTCTTTAGCGATTTCGTCAGCGGTCAGAGCAGCACGTGGGATTTCGATCATGGTACCTACATGGTATTTCAGATCGGAGCCAGCAGCAGCGATGGTTTCGTCAGCAGTTTTAACAACTACGTCTTTAACGAATTTCAGCTCTTTCACTTCGCCTACCAGTGGGATCATGATTTCTGGAACCAGATTCCATTCTGGGTGTTTCTTAGCAACGTTGATAGCAGCGCTGATAACAGCTTTGGTCTGCATTTCAGCAATTTCTGGGTAGGAAACAGCCAGACGGCAGCCACGGTGACCCATCATTGGGTTGAATTCGTGGAGACCAGCGATAACGTTGTTGATCTCTTCAACGGAAATGTTCATTTCTTTGGAGAGTTCTTCAACTTCTTCTGCAGTGTGAGGTACGAACTCATGCAGAGGTGGGTCCAGGAAGCGGATGGTTACAGGGTGACCCTGCATTGCTTCGTAGATACCTTCAAAGTCGCCCTGCTGCATTGGCATCAGTTTAGCCAGTGCAACTTCGCGCTGTTCTTTGGTTTTGGACAGGATCATTTCGCGGATTGCTTTGATACGTTCACCTTCGAAGAACATATGCTCGGTACGGCAGAGACCGATACCTTCAGCGCCGAATGCGATAGCCTGAGCAGCGTCTTTAGGAGTATCAGCGTTGGTGCGAACTTTCAGCTGACGAGCAGCGTCAGCCCAAGCCATCAGACGGCCGAAGTCACCGGATACGGAAGCTTCTACGGTTGGGATTGCTTCGCCGTAGATCTTACCGGTAGAACCGTCGAGGGAGATGTAATCGTCACGGCAGATTTTTTTGCCGCCCAGTTCGAAGTAACCTTCTTCGTCATGCATAATGATATCGCCGCAGCCGGATACGCAGCAACGACCCATACCACGAGCAACTACTGCAGCGTGAGAGGTCATACCGCCGCGAACGGTCAGGATACCCTGAGCAAGGTTCATACCTTCGATATCTTCTGGAGAGGTTTCCAGACGAACGAGGATAACTTTTTCGCCAGCTTTTGCTTTTTCAGCAGCTTCTTCAGCGGTGAAGGTAACTTTACCGCAAGCAGCACCTGGGGAAGCAGCCAGACCGGTACCGATAGCCTGAGCAGCTTTCAGTGCTTTAGCATCGAACTGTGGGTGCAGCAGGGAGTCGAGCTGTTTTGGCTCTACCATGCAAACTGCTTCGTTTTCGGTAATCATGCCTTCGTCTACCAGGTCGCAAGCGATCTTGATAGCAGCAGCAGCGGTACGTTTACCGTTACGGGTCTGGAGCATGAACAGTTTACCATTTTCAATGGTGAACTCCATGTCCTGCATGTCGCGGTAGTGTTTTTCCAGATTGTTAGCGATTTCAGCGAACTGATAGTAAACTTCTGGCATGATGTCTTTCAGTTCGTCGATGTGCTGAGGAGTACGAACGCCTGCTACAACGTCTTCGCCCTGTGCGTTTACAAGGAATTCACCGTACAGGTTTTTCGCGCCGGTTGCAGGGTCGCGGGTGAATGCTACGCCGGTACCGGAGGTGTTGCCGGTGTTACCGAATACCATCATCTGAACGTTAACTGCAGTACCCCAGTTGGATGGGATATCGTTCATCTTGCGGTAGTAGATAGCGCGTGGGTTATCCCAAGAACGGAATACAGCTTTTACAGCTTCCATCAGCTGTTCTTTTGGTTCGGTTGGGAAGTCGGTGCCTTTAACCTCTTTGTAGTAGTTTTTGAAGCGAACTACCATTTCTTTCAGGTCGTTAGCATCCAGTTCGGTATCGAGTTTAACGCCTTTAGCTTCTTTCATCTCGTCGATGATTACTTCGAAGTTGTGTTTTGGAACTTCCATTACAACGTCGGAGAACATCTGGATGAAGCGGCGATAGGAGTCGTAAGCAAAACGTTCGTTGTTGGTCAGTTTAGCGAAACCTTCAACAACTTCGTCGTTCAGACCCAGGTTCAGGATGGTGTCCATCATACCAGGCATGGAAACGCGAGCACCGGAACGTACGGAAACCAGCAGAGGGTTGTTTACGTCACCGAATTTTTTGCCAGCGATTTCTTCCAGTTTAGCGAGAGATTCGAAGATCTGAGCTTCGATATCAGCGCTGATGGTTTTACCGTCTTCATAGTACTGGGTGCAAGCTTCAGTAGAGATGGTGAAGCCCTGTGGAACAGGCATGCCCAGTCTGGTCATTTCAGCCAGGTTTGCGCCCTTACCGCCCAACAGCTCTTTCATTTTGCCGTTGCCCTCAGAGAACAAATAAACGAATTTGTGGCTCATTGTTGTTTACCTCCATTTGATCATCGCGAACTTCAATGCCGGGAAGGAACCCATGCAAAGTTGCCCATAAGTCCGCTCCGATTAAAAAAATTACATAAAGTTATTGATTGGCCTGACAGCCAAGGAATAGACTCATAAAATAATTATAACACAAGTCCGAAAAATATCCATAGAAATTTCCATTTTGCAATACGATTTAACCAAAACGGATGTTTTCAACGGGTTAGAGTTGTACATTTTGCTGCAAAAAAGGGGACAAATCAGCGAATATGTCCTGTAAAAACCACTGAAAACGCGGATCAGTCGTGAATTTACTGTGAAAAAACGCGATTTCCCCTTGCATTGAAGCCAAAAAATTGCCATAATATTGAGGGTGAAAACCACGCATTGCGTGGCAAAAACCTTTTCTTATCAATGATTACAGCGAAATGGAAGTGTTTTGCGTGAAAAAATATTCGGCCATTATTCTTGCGAACAAGGATGGCTCTCATCTTCATTCCCGATTCCCGGCTGCGCTGGCGGAGGTTTTATTCCAGCCGCTGGTGCTGTGGACGGTGGATTGCTGCCGCCAGATGGGCATCGAAGATATCTGTGTCCTGACCGGCGGACAGAAAGCTGTGGAGGATAAGCTGGCATCCGAAGGTGTCAGCATCGCTCGCTATGTCAGCGACACTGCTTCCTTTGCAGAAGCAGCAAACTGCAGCGAAGTCCTGGTACTGTCCTGTGAGCGTCCTCTGCTCAGCAGCAAACTTCTGAAAGAAGCTTGGGAAGATCATCGTGTTCGCAGTAAGATTCCTGTGACCACATTGGTCGATGAGGAACAGCCTTGCGGTATCACTTGGATTACCAAGGAAGCGTTCCTGCGTATTATGGAGTGCGGCGAGCAGGTAGATTTATATCATATTGCCCAGGAAGCGGAGAACAATGATTTCAAAGTCATGGAATATGCGGTGAAACAGACGGAGCAGCTGCGCAGCGTCAACAGTCGCCGCGATTTACTGGAACTGAACAAGCTTGCCAGTGATATGATGGCTGATCGTCTGATGGAACAGGGTGTCAGCTTCACCAGCCTGGATGGTGTTCTGATCTCTCCAAGAGCGAAGGTAGGTATGGATACCGTGATCCATGCGGGTACTCAGCTGAAAGGTGATGTTACCATCGGCGAATGCTGTCAGATTGGTCCGAACACCATCATCGAGGACAGCAGCATCGGCGACAGCACCACCATTCATTCCTGCCTCATTGAGCAGAGTGAAGTGGGCAACGGCGTGCGCCTTGGTCCGAACAGCCATCTCCGTCCGAAATCCGTGCTGAAGGATAAGGTGAAGATCGGCAACTTTGTGGAAGTGAAGAACTCCACTCTCGGTGAAGCAACCAGCGTGGCGCATCTTACTTACATCGGCGACTCTGACTTCGGCTCTCATGTCAACGTGGGCTGCGGCGTGGTTTGCGTCAACTACAATGGTTATACCAAAGCTCGCTGTACCGTTGGCGACAATGCTTTCATCGGCTGCAACACCAATCTGGTGGCTCCGGTGACAGTAAAAGACGGCGCTTACACTGCAGCCGGTTCCACCATCACCGATGAGGTTCCGGAAAATGCCTTGGCTATCGCACGCTGCCGCCAGACCAACAAAGAGGACTGGGCGGTGAAGCACAGAGAAAGATACAAAAAGTAAAATAATAATAAAATATTACAGAAAACAGGTGGGGTAGGCTTCTATCTCACCCTTTGCTGTTATCCAAAAACGGAGGATTTATGGATATTTTTGATTTGCTGAAGAATAAAATGTACCCGGCAGACGCTAAAGCGGGCCCGGTGGAGTACATCATCGTGGGCTTAGGTAACCCAGATTCCAAATACCAGAATACCCGCCACAATGCAGGCTTCCTTGCCATCGACCGCATCGCAGAGAAAAGCGGCTGTTCTGTTGACCGCATGAAATACAAAGCTTTGACCGGAACTGTGACCATTGCAGACAAACGAGTTCTACTGATGAAACCGCAGACTTACATGAACAACTCCGGTGAGGCGGTGCAAGAGGCAATGAGCTTCTACAAAGTGCCGATGGAAAAGGTACTGGTGATTTTCGACGATATTTCTCTGGATGTGGGCAAAATGCGTATTCGCCGCAAGGGCAGTGACGGCGGCCACAACGGTATCAAGAGTATTATTCAGCTCTGTGGCAGTGACAACTTCCCGCGCGTGAAGGTCGGCGTTGGCAAGAAGCCGCACCCTGCCTACGATTTGGCAGACTGGGTGCTGAGCCGCTTCACCGATCAGGAGAGAACAGATTTGTCTCCTGTGTTTGACAACAGCTGGGAGACCGCACAGCTCTTCCTGAAAGGACAGCTGGACAAAGCGATGAACCAGTTCAATTCTTAATTATATCGACGATGAATTTTGTGAAAGGAGAGGAGAGCAGATGAAACAGTTTGCACGTTTACTGGAGCAGCATCCGGTGTTCCGCCAGTTGACGGATGCCATCAAAACGGGCAGAACGCCTGTGACGATGTCCGGTATGGCAGAGTGCCATAAGAGCCACTTTTCTGCGGCTCTGGCCGATTGTCTGGAGCGGCAGGTCCTGCTGATCGCACAGGACGAAGCCACCGCTTTGCGCATGGCGAAGGATATGGCGGTGCTCAGCTCCGTTCCGGTACTGAACTACCCCTCCCGTGATTTCGTTTTGCTGGGCATGGATGGCGCATCCGCCGAGTATGAGCACCAGCGACTGAAGGTACTGAGTACACTGCTGGACGGCCAGCCCTGCATTGTTACCGCTTCGGTGGAAGCGGTCAGCCAGTTGACCTTGCCGCCGGAGAAACTCCGTGACAGGGAGCTGGTCATTGACTTTGACCACAGCTATCAGCTGGATAGCCTGCTGTGTGCATTGGTCGCTATGGGCTACGAGCGCAGAGAACAGATCGAAGGTACCTGCCAGTTTGCCTGCCGCGGTGGTATTCTGGATGTTTTTCCACCGAACTGCAGCGATCCGGTGCGTATCGAGTTCTGGGACGAGGATGTGGACTCCATCAACAGCTTCAAGGTGGATACGCAGCGCCGCGACGAACCGCTGGAAAGCGTGACAGTCCCACCGGCAAGAGAAGTGCTCTTCGACTCCCATGAAGCGTTGAAAAAAATTCTGCAGAAAGCCTACGATAATCTGAAAGGCAAAAGCGGAGTCAAAGCGAAAGAGCATCTGGAGCAGGATCTGCGCCGTCTGGGTGACGGAATCAATCCGGTCAGCATCGACCGCTATCTGCCGTTGCTTTATCCGCAGCCTGCCACCATTTTTGATTATATGCCGCAGGCTGTGACGGTTCTCTGCGAGCCCATCACCTGTAAGGAGCGATTGAAATCCGTGCTGGATCAGCACCACGAGGATGTGCGCCAGCTTCTGGAGGAGGGAGTGCTCTTCAAGGACTGCTCCGTGTTCTATGAGGATTTCGTAGCTCTCTGCCGCAATCTCAGCAGCCACAGCGGTGTGCTGATGGACAGTTTTACCCGACAGGTTCACGAAGTACCTGTGAAAGAAAGCCTGATTCTCTCTGCCTCTCAGATGGCGGCGTGGAGCGGCGAATATGAAATTCTGAAAGAAGATTTGAGCGACTACTGCCGCGACGGCTACTGTTGCGTGCTTTTTGCAGGAACACAACGCTCTGCGGAAGCTCTCTGCTCTGATTTGCTGAGAGATCATTTTAACGCGGCCTTTGTGCAGGATGTTCCGCAGCTGATACCGGGGAAAATCTATGTTCTGGAAGATAATATCTCCGGTGGCATTGAGTACCCGAAACTGCGTCTTGCAATTCTGTCCCACGGACGCAGTGGTCAGAGCAAGCAGAAAAAAACAAAGAAAAAATCCAACATCAAGCAGATCTCCGACCTGAATATCGGTGACTTTGTGGTCCATGTGTCCCACGGTATTGGTATTTTTGAGGGTGTTGTCAAGCGCGAGATCCACGGTGTGATCAAAGATTATATCCAGATCCGCTACGCCGGCACCGATATGCTCTTTGTGCCGGTTACTCAGTTGGATCTGGTGACCAAATATGTCAGCGGCGGCGAGGAAGGCCTCGTGAAGCTGAACAAGCTGAACTCCGGCGAGTGGCAGAAAACCCGAGCCAGAGTCAAAAAAGAAGTCAAGGATATGGCAGACGAGCTGATCAAGCTCTACGCCCAGCGTATGAGTGTGGAAGGTCACGCCTTTGGCCCCGATACGGAGTGGCAGCACGACTTCGAGCGCCGCTTCCCTTATGAAGAGACCGACGATCAGCTGCGCTGCATTCAGGAAATCAAGGACGATATGGAGCGCAGCTCCCCGATGGATCGACTGCTCTGCGGTGACGTTGGTTTCGGCAAGACGGAGGTTGCAATTCGTGCTGCATTCAAGGCGGTCATGGACGGCAAACAGGTAGCGGTGCTGGTTCCGACCACCATCCTGGCATGGCAGCACTTCCAGACCTTCAAGAGCCGTATGGAAGGCTTCCCAATTAAAGTAGATTTGCTGTCCCGCTTCCGCAACGCCAGAGACTCCGAGCAGGTACTGACCGAGCTGAAACGTGGTCAGATCGATATCGTCATCGGCACCCACCGAATTCTACAGAATGGCGTGAAATTCAAGGATCTGGGTCTCTGCATCATCGACGAAGAACAACGCTTCGGTGTTGCCCATAAAGAAAAACTCAAGGAAATGCGGAAAAATGTGGACGTTCTGACTCTGTCTGCTACGCCGATTCCGCGAACCCTCAGCATGGCCATGTCGGGCATCCGCGATATGTCCACCATCGACGAAGCTCCGCAGGATCGCCAGCCGGTGCAGACCTATGTTCTGGAACATGACTGGAATATTCTCGCACAGGCTATCCGCAAGGAACTGCGCCGCGGTGGTCAGGTGTTCTACCTTTATAATAAAGTGGAAAGCATTGAACACTGTGCCAATATTATTCAAAACTTTGTACCGGAGGCCAGAGTGGTCTTTGCTCATGGTAAAATGAGCGAGGAGCAGCTGTCCAAGGTGTGGAAAAAGATGCTGGAGCATGAAATTGATGTTCTGGTTTGTACCACGATCATCGAAACCGGCGTGGATATCAGCAATGCCAACACCCTCATCATCGAGGATGCGGATCGATTGGGTCTGTCCCAGCTGTATCAGATTCGCGGTCGTGTAGGGCGCTCCAGCCGCCGTGCCTTTGCCTATCTGACGGTGAAGCCGGGTAAGGCGCTCAATGAGGTGGCAACCAAGCGTCTGTCTGCCATTCGAGAATTTACGACCTTCGGCTCCGGTTTCCGCATTGCTATGCGAGACCTGCAGATTCGCGGCGCCGGTAACATTCTGGGCGCACAGCAGCATGGTCATATGGAAGCGGTAGGTTATGAGCTGTATATGAAACTGCTTTCCGAGGCCATTGCCATCGGCCAGGGCAAGGAAGTACAGTACAAATCCGAGGAGTGTCAAGTGGATATCCGTATCGGTGCCCATATTCCGGAGGAATACATCGAGGATCTGACTCAGCGCATCGATATTTACAAGAAAATTGCTTCTATCGAGACCAAAGAGGATGCTCTGGATGTGCTGGATGAGCTGATCGACCGCTTTGGCGAACCGCCGAGCTCGGTCAAAGGTCTGGTGGATGTGTCCCTGCTGCGCAATACGGCGGCTCGCATGGGTATCAACAAAATCACCCAGAAGAACGACAGCCTGATCTTCCTGCAGGAAACCTTCGACCTTGAAATGGCCAGCTATGTTGCGGCCAACCTGAAAGGCCGTATTATGGTCAATATGGGTAAGGAACCTTATCTCGCAGTTCGTGTGCTGAAAGGCGAAAAAGCCATCGATGCCATGCGTATTGCACTGGAATGTATGGATCAATTCAAAAAAGAGAAGAATGCGTAAGAAAATCCCGGAAATTTCCGGGATTTTCTGTTGAATGATATATTGACAGTTATCTATGTGTATGCTATATTGTAGACAGATAGAAAAGATTCTATTTGAGAGGAGAGATACGATGGAATGGAATTATCAGAAACAGGTCCAGTGCTTCAAGGCACTGAGCGATGAGACCAGACTGCAGATTCTGGAGATGCTGACGATGGGTGAGCTCTGCGCTTGCAAGATTCTGGAGAAATTCCAGTTTACCCAGCCGACCCTGTCCTATCATATGAAAAATCTGACTCAAGCCGGCTTGGTTTCTGCCCGAAAAGAAGGCAAGTGGACCTATTATTCCTTAAATGAAGATACCCTGCAGGCCGCAGGTTCTTATTTTACCCGTATTGCAGAGGCTTCTTCCGAGAAGCACTGTCTGCTTTGCGGAAAATCCAGAGAAGAATGGGAGCAGTCCCAGTGTAACTGCTGCAAGGAGGAACAAATCGTCATGGAAGAAAACAAAAAAATCAAACTGTATGTGCTGACCGGTTTCCTTGGTTCCGGTAAAACCACCATGCTGCTGAAGATTTTGGATAATCTTTCTCAGCACAAAGTGGGTATCATTCAGAACGAATTCGGCCGCATCGACGTGGACAGTGAAATTCTCAAACGTGATGGTCTGGTTATGACTGAGTTGACTCGCGGTTCTATCTTCTGTACCTGTCTGCAGCTGAAATTTGCACAGGCTCTGGCAGAAATGAGTAAGCAGGATATCGAGTACCTCTTCGTAGAAAGCTCCGGTCTGGCTGACCCATCCAATATTGATGAAATTCTGGAAGCGGTAAAAGTTCTGGCAGGCGATGTGTATGAAATGAGCGGTATCATCTGTCTGGTGGACGCTGTGAACTTCATGGAGCAGGTTGCGGATGAAATCACCGTTGACCGCCAGCTGAAACACTGCCACCGTGCAGTTATCAATAAGGTCGATCTCGTCAGCGAGGAACAGCTGGGTACTGTCATTGAAACTGTCCGCAAATATAACCCTGTCTGCGATATCGATACCACCACCTTCGGCGACATCGGAACTACTTTCCTGTCTCAGAATCTGATGGAAAAACAGTGGGCTGAATCCGAGGCGACCACCAACTCCGTGGATACCAAGCCAAAAACCATGTCCCTGAACTTTGATGGTGTGGCACCAAAGGATAAAGTGGAAGAATTCCTGCAGCAGATCATTCCTCATGCATACCGTATCAAAGGTTTCTTCCATCTCAACGACGGCTGGCAGCAGGTAGATGTCGTTGGCAAACGCATCGACTACAAACCATGTGAGCCAAAGGAAGAATCCCACCTGGTGTTCATCTCCAAAATCGGCCCGCAGATCATCCGCAACATCGACTCTGCGTGGAAAGAAATCGTTGCTCTGCCAATGAAGCTGAAGAATTAGGAGGAACTGTATGGACGTAAAAGTAATCGGCGCAGGCTGTCCGGACTGCGATAAATTGAAAGCCAGCACGGAAGCGGCTTTGAAAGAATTGGGTATCAACGCAGAGATCCAGCGTATCACTGCTCTGAAAGACATTGTTTTGCTGGGTGTAATGACCGCCCCATCCCTGCTGGTTGACGGCAAACTGCTCATCAGCGGTCAGGCGGCAAGCAAAGAAGAGGTAAAGAAGCAGCTGGAGAAGCTGCTGTAGGAGGTTCATTATGTGGAACTTCATTGAAAAGCAGCTGTTGGGTATGCAGTGGCTGAAGCAGGCGGTATTCCATCTGATTTCCTTGACAGGTATGGACATGGAGAGTCGTGTAGCGGACAGCTTGGTTTTCTTCATCTATGATGTGATCAAGATTTTTATTCTGCTGTCGGTGCTGATTTTTGCGGTATCCTACTTGCAGAGCTACTTCCCGCCGGAGCGCACGAAGAAGATCCTCGGTCGCTTCAAAGGCATCAGTGCGAACCTGATGGGCGCTTTGCTGGGAACAGTAACACCGTTCTGCTCCTGCTCGTCGATCCCGATTTTTATCGGTTTTGCCAGTGCAAGAGTTCCGGTGGGCGTGTCCTTGTCTTTCTTGATTTCCTCGCCAATGGTGGATCTGGGAGCCTTCCTGCTCTTGCTCAGTATATTTGGTATCAAAATCGCCCTTGCGTATGTTGTAGTGGGAATTATCCTCGCTGTATTGGGCGGAGCCCTGCTGGATAAGCTGGGCATGGAGGATCAGGTGGAAGAATTCATCCGTCTGGCACCGACTATGGATGTGGAACAGCAAAAGCTCAGCGTAAAAGACCGCTGCATCTACGGAAAAAATCAGGTGATCTCCATCGTCAAAAAGGTATGGAAATACGTGCTGATCGGCGTGGGAATCGGTGCGCTTATCCACAACTGGATCCCGCAGGAATGGGTCGTGAGCCTGTTAGGCAGCGGAAATCCCCTCTCCGTAGTATTGGCAACAGCGGTTGGTGTACCGATGTATGCCGACATTTTCGGTACGATTCCGATTGCAGAGGCTCTCTGGGCACGCGGAGCAGGACTGGGAACGATCCTGTCCTTTATGATGGCAGTAACTGCACTGTCTCTGCCGTCCCTGATCATGCTGAAGCAAGCCATCAAACCGAAACTGCTGGGTGCCTTTGTTGCAGTTGTGGTTATCGGTATTCTTCTGATCGGTTTTGGCTTCAATCTGCTGACCCCACTGTTCTGTTAACAATTTGAATAAATTGCATGAAAACCACTCCAATGGAGTGGTTTTTCTGTGAATTCATAAGGATTTACAGCTTATTCATCGCTTTTTTATGGACAAGTGATAAAAAGTGGTGTATAATAATTTGGCATTTGAATGGCGATATCAAGCCAAAATCAACAAAGATCAATTTATTTTATAGGAGGTTCGAACCCCATGAAAGGTTTGAAAAAAATTACCTGTGCTGCTCTGGCTGCTGCTGTTGCAGCAAGCATGACCGGCTGCAGTCTTGATGCAAGCTGGATTGCAAAAAGCGGCGAAACCAAACTGCCTTCCGGCGTTTACGCTGCATACGTTCTGCAGGATGTTATGTACGGCTACATGATGAGCGGCAGCGCTTATCTGGATCAGGAAGGTCTGTCTGAATCCTTGGTTGAAGATGCAAAAGCATACTGCACCGAACTGCTGGCATATCAGTGCAAAGCAGACGAAATGGGCATTACTCTGACCGAAGAAGAAAAAGCAGAAGCTGGTTCTGCTCTGGATGCAGACTGGGCAAGCTACAGCGCGATCTACGAAGCAAACCGTGTTTCCCGTGAATCCATGAACCTGTCCTACGAGATCTCCGAGCTGAGCGGTAAACTGTTCAAAGCAATTTACGGCGTTGGCGGTACTCAGGGTGTTGCTCAGGAAGAAATCGATGCGATCTTCGATGAAAACTACCTGAAAGCAGGTCTGATGATCTTCTCCAAACCAAGCACTATCGATACCACCGATAAGTCTGAAGAAGAAAAGAAAACCCTGCAGGAAACCTACGACAACAGCATGGCTGAACTGCAGACCGAAGTTGACTACTGGGTAGAACAGGCAAAAACCATCATGGCTGACGGCAGCTCTTTCAATGATGTTATGATTGCTTACGACTTTGAAACTCAGGCTGAAGAATACGGCGTTGCAAACATTGATGTTGACGTTGAAAGCAGCCGTTATGCATTCGTTGACAAACGCGATGAAACCATTCCTGCTGAGCTGATCGCACATCTGGAAACTGCTGAGCTCAACTCCGTAGAAGTTGTTGAAACCGAAGAATATCTGATCATCGCTTGCCCACAGGACAAAAACAGCAGCGAAGAAGACAAAGTAACTGCTTACGATCAGATCCTGATGGAACTGAAAGGCGAAGAAATGACCGCTATGATGGAAGAGTACAAAGAGTCTCTGAACATCGAATGGAACGACGGCGCAATCAAACGTTTTGCACCGGAAAAAATGCTGATCGGTTACTAAATTGAAGTAGAAAAAGCTCTGCCATAGGCAGAGCTTTTTTGTTATCCGTAAAATGATTTCAGGAGACCTTCTTCCTGCAGAAAGCGCAGGAAAAGAACCATGATCGGTGCGAGGAGCAGTCCGGAAAAGCCGAAAAAGCGCAGCCCGGCATACATGGCAAGCAGAGTTGCCAAGGGATGCAGTCCGATGGAACTGCTGACCAGTTTCGGTTCCATCAGGTTGTGAACAAGGGTCAAAATAGCAAACAAAATCAGCAGTCCAGCGCCCAAGGCACCACGTCCTGTAAGCAGCTCGAAAATGCCCCAAGGGATCAAAATCAAACCGGTACCGATGAAGGGCAGAAAATCCAGCAGCGCCAGTACAGTTGCCCAGAGCAGAGGTTGTTCGATATCCAATAGGAAAAAGCCCAGAAACAGTTGTAAAAATGTGATGAGCAGTAAAATCAAATAGGCTTTCAGCATGCGGAGCAGTGTGCCGCAAAGATGCTGCTTGCAGCGCAGCAAAACAGGCTGTAACTTCGCGGGGAGAAGCTTCAGGAGAAACTGTACCACAGTGCCGTAGTCCATGGAGATGAACACAGAGCAAAGAACAGAAAAGGCGATGGTCGTCAGCCAGAAGGGGATTTTTTTCGCAATCGCAGCAGCCTGAGTCAATGTTGCGGCAGAGAACTCCGTAACAGCAGCAGAAAGACTTCCACCAAGTTCCTCGGATTTTTCCACCAATGCACGGGCAGTCTGTGGAGAAAAATCATCCAACAGGCCATTGATCATCAAAGCACCGCGATGGAGCAGAGGACGAACACTGTTGTCATAAAACGGTGGAATTGAGCGAACAAGGTCGCTTCCTTGCTGAAGCAGCACTGCCGCCAACAGCCACAGCAAGAATCCCAAAAGCAGATAAAAGAGAAGCATGACGGCAAAGGCAGCACCTTTGCGATGAAAACGCAGACGGCGGCTGAGCCATAATGTGATCGGCTTCAGCAGAAAGGCGACAGCCAGTCCCAGCCAGAAGGGCAGGGTGGCAGGCAGCAGAATCTTAATAACAGCAAAGCCCCAAATCAAGGCAAGCAGCCAGCATAAGGAGCTGCGGATGAATTGTTGCTGACGGGAGGAATCCATAGTCAACCTCCTTACCATTCGGTACAAATTTTTTCCCTTTCTCTGTGCAGTCCGACAGAATTGTTTGCAGGGAAACGCGTTTCTCAGCAAAACATCTGTACACAATAGATGGACTGTGTTACACTATCAACAGGTTAATTTGCAAAAGTGCAGCAGAAAGGATGATCTCGATGAAAGAAAGAAAATTCTATCTGATCGAAGAGGATGTTGTTCCTGAAATCTTTATTAAAGTACTCCAGGCCAAGCGTTACCTTGCCACAGGCAAAGCAAAAAACGCTTCCCATGCGGCAGAGCTTGCGGAGCTGTCCCGCAGTGCATTTTATAAATACAAAGACAAGGTCATGGAGTATCGGATGCACGATAGTGCCGTTGTAACTCTGTATTTTTCTCTGGAAGATATTCCGGGTGTACTGTCCACGGTTATCAATCAATTGTATGAATGTGGAGCCAATATACTGACTGTTAATCAGAATATTCCGTCTGATGGTGCGGCGCCTGCAACGATTTCCATCCGCACCACCAACATGACATTGGAGGAGGACGAACTCTTCGAATGTCTGTACAAATGCAAAGGCGTTATCCGTATCAGCCGCATCTCATAGTCTTTCCAAAGCCGCCGTTTTCGGCGGCTTTTTCTGTTTTCGGAGCAGAATTCCCATCGGTGCATATACTGATAAAAGGCGCAGTTCTGATGGAAATTTTGCAGAAAGTGGTGAGAGGCATGAGCTTGATCGTTCAAAAATACGGTGGCTCCTCAGTAAAGGATAGTCAGCGATTATACCATGTGGCACGGCGGATCGCGGAGCAGTTCCGGCTGGGAAATCAGATGGTGGTGGTCCTGTCGGCACAGGGAAAGACGACAGACAGCCTCATTGAAAAGGCACAGGAGATCACAGACAAGGCTTCCGGGAGGGAGATGGATGTTCTTTTATCCACGGGAGAGCAGTTATCGGTTTCTCTGATGGCCATGGCTTTGGGGCAGTTGGGTTGTAAGGCGGTTTCTCTCTGTGGCTGGCAGGTGGGGATACATACCAATGGTATCCACCAAAATGCCCGCATTCTGCAGGTGGATACCGAGCGGATCCGTAAGCATCTGGAACAGGGGATGATCGTGCTTGTGGCAGGCTTTCAGGGAATCAGTGAGGAGGGCGATATTACAACCTTGGGGCGCGGCGGCTCCGACACAACAGCGGTGGCGTTGGCAGCCGCGCTGAAGGCAGATCGCTGTCAGATTTTTACTGATGTGGAGGGTGTTTATACCGCTGACCCGCGGCTGGTTCCTGAGGCTGTGAAATGGCAGGAAATCAGCTACAATGATATGCTGGTCATGGCATCCATGGGTGCGAAAGTCCTCCATGATCGCTCGGTGGAACTGGCAAAGGACCGACAGGTCTGTCTGGAGGTTTTGTCCAGCCTTAGCAATGTACCGGGAACACTGGTGCGCTATCAGCGGGAAACTCAGCCTATGCTGAGGGGCATCACGGCAGACAACAGTACGCTGTGCTATCGTTTGGAGAACATTACTTTAGAGGATGCGGGCAGACTGATGATGACACTGTATCGGCGGGATGTACGTCCGGATTTAACAGAGCAGCCGGCTCCGTTGCAGCTGTTCTTCACCGTGCCGGAACATGATCGGCAGACGGTGAATGAAACGCTGTCGGAGCTTTCCCTGAGTGCAGAGGTAGACGAAAGCAGGTCAAAGGTTACGCTGATCGGCAGCGGGCTGCACAGCATCCCGAATCTGAAGCAGGAGCTGAATACAGCTCTGCAGAACGAGAATATTCCGCTGGGAAGTACTTGGCTGGGCGAGCGCCGCTATTCTGTACTGGTTCCACGGGAACAAAGTACAAAAGCGATCGAAGCACTCCACCGTGTTCTTTTGCGGCACCAAAGCTGATTCTCTTTTCAGTATATCCTTTGTTTGGTTATTCTATTACGAAAAAAAGCACCCTTTTCTTGTGAAAAGGGTGCTTGATTGTTACAGCCGGTGTGGAGAGAAGCGGAAATCCTCACCGCAGGGGTGAAGCTCTGCTTCGAAAAGATTGTACAGATCCACGGACCGTGCTTCCAATTGTGCATACGAGTTAGCACGATTGGATGTGTGGGCGAGATCAGCCAATGAACCGGAGATAGGGAGTTTAGCCTGTTTACGGGCGAGAGCCAGCAACTCACGGCCTCGCTCATTGAAGCCGAGAACACGCAAATAGGGCGGCAGCTGCTGATGCAGACCATCGTTCACAGCGAGAAAAGCATTCATACACAGGCGTCGGATTCGTGCATGAGAGTAGCGCTTGGATTTGGTTTTTTCCCAGATTTCCTCTAAGGACAGGCTGTCACGAATGGCTTGGTACAGACGATTTTCAATGCCTTCGGAGCAATCGGGCAGATGGGAAAGTTCCTCCTTGCTCAGCGTACGCAGGCGAGACAGAACGATGCGGTCATTCGCTTTGACAGGAGATAAGCTGTGCAGAATCTCTGCACATTCATCGGGAACGAGTGCAGAAGCCTCGCTAAGCTGTCCATCAAAGAGAAGCTGACGAATATGGCTGGCGGACGCAAAGCCGTCCTGTGCGTCATGGGCATGGTGTGACACGCTTTTACGCGGGATGGTGACAGGCTCCAAATGAGATTTTAGCTGACGAAGCTGCAGCATGTATTCAATACCGAGGGTGTTGTTGGGTTCTTCCAGCAAAGCAGCGATATCAGGAGAAGCCAATTCAGCCACGGCAAGAGTGCGGGCTTTTGCGAAGGTCATACCCTGTGCCAGATACTTATCCAGAAGTGGTTTCAGGCTGGGAGATTCCAAGGCGTCAACGGCGGCATTCAACTGCGAAATATCTCCGCACTCACTGCCGAAGCAAAGTGCGTCAGCACAGCCGAGGGCATCTGCCAACGCTACGCCTCCGAAAGCAAAGCGCTGTGCCGTAGCGCATGCGTAAGGCAGAGGCAGCTCGATGACCAGGTCGGCACCGCCCTGCAGAGCCATGCGGGCACGGTCTTTTTTATGGAAGATGGCAGGAGCTCCCCGCTGTACAAAGCAGCCGCTCATCACAGCAGTGATGTGGCTGTACCCCATTTGCCGCAGCTGATTGATTTGCCACTGATGTCCCCGATGAAAGGGGTTATATTCGGAAATAATGACGGCAGTTTTCATGGCAGGGACTCCTTTCGATAAAATTTACAGCGGCTTTCCTAAGAAAAGTACCAAAATTTTGGTTACAAACAGAAAAAGTGTACAGAACCGCTTGAAAAATTGGACTAACTATAATAATATAGAATATGAAGCACTGTGTCAAATGTTCGCACGGTGAAAAACTCTTTAGGAGGAGATTACAATGAAAATCTTAGTTATCAACGCAGGCAGTTCCTCTATGAAATATCAGCTGATTGATATGGAAAACGAAAACGTAATCGCAAAAGGTCTTTGCGAAAGAATCGGCATCGACGGCAAAATTACCCACAAAACTCATGAGGGTAAAGAAGTAGCTCTCGAAGTTGCATTCCCAACTCACAAAGAAGCTTTCGATAAACTGATGGAACTGATGACCAGCGGCGAAGGCAAAGTTATCGACGACGTTAAAGAGATCAACGCAGTTGGTCACCGCGTAGTACACGGCGGCGAGAAATTCTTCCAGTCCGTAGTTTGCAACGACGAAATCATCGCTGCAATCGAAGACCTGTCCGCTCTGGCTCCTCTGCACAACCCAGCTAACGTAACCGCTATCAAAGCTTGCGTAGAAGTTATGGGTAAAGATGTTCCACAGGTTGCAGTATTCGACACTGCTTTCCATCAGACCATGCCAGCTAAAGCTTACATCTCCGGTATGCCATACGAATACTACGAAAAATACGGCGTTCGTAAATACGGCTTCCACGGTACTTCCCACCGCTTCGTAAGCTCCCGTCTGGGCGAAATCCTCGGCGGTCTGGAAGGCAAAAAAGTTGTTACCTGCCATCTGGGTAACGGTTCTTCCATCGCAGCTATCAAAGACGGCAAATGCATGGATACCACCATGGGCTTCACCCCACTCGACGGTATCATCATGGGTACCCGTTCCGGTGCTGTAGATAACTCCATCGTTTCCTACGTTGCTGAAAAAGAAGGCCTGTCCTGGTCTGAAATGAACAACATCCTGAACAAAAAATCCGGTTTCCAGGGTATCTCCGGCATCTCTTCCGACTGCCGCGACCTGGAAGTTGCTGCTAAAGAAGGCAACGAACGCGCTCAGCTTACTCTGGACAAAGTTTGCTACCAGATCAAACAGTACGTTGGTTCCTACGCTGCAGCTATGGGCGGTCTGGACGCAGTTATCTTCACCGGTGGTATCGGCGAAAACTCTGCTTCCGTTCGTTACAATGTCTGCAAAGACATGGAATTCCTCGGTCTGGAAGTTTGCGAAGAACTCTGCGCTAACGCATCCAGAAAAGAAGCTACCTTCAACACCGAGAACTCCAAAGTTCAGGCTTGGGTTCTGCCAACCAACGAAGAACTGCTGATCGCTCGCGACACTGCTGAGCTGGTTAAATAATCATTTGATTATTCTGCTATAAAGCAAATAAAATCCCCGATTCTCCGGAATCGGGGATTTTTTATTTCAGTTCCAAGGAAACACAGGAGAGCCAATCGTGCTCCCGCTGCAGCTGATAGAAACGCAGTCCATCGCTGTGCCAGCCATCGGCAATGCAAAGCCATCGACTGCCATCAGGATATTCTCGTATCCCTGTGACCAGTACCCAGTGCCACTCATGACGCGGGGTGGACAGCAGCAGAGCACAAGGAAGCTGCGCAGCCAAAGCAGACTCCAACTGCTCTGTGTTACGAATTTTATGGAGATAAAACCATTCTTTCGCTTTTCGCAAACGGAATACAGGACCGTTGCCGATTAAATGGTGGACTGCTTCAAAGGAAGGGCGCTGCTTATAATACAGCAAAGCATTCATGATGCAGACAGCGGCGCAGTGGTTGCGAGCCTGTTGCTTGAAGTCAGCGGTGCAGTACCACCGTTGCGGTGTGAAGGACAGATTGCGGGCGGAAAAGGCTTTCTGCGGCAGCTGCTCTCTGCGCTGAAAGACAGATTTTTTCCTCAACAGGTGCAAAATAATGTGGAAAAGTTTCATGCAGTTCCTCCCTTACTTCAAACTTACTGAACTAAGAGTAGCATAAATTGATATCTTCTGCAATTGCCGAAAGAAATTCATGGAAAATTCTTTATTGTTCCGGCATTTGTGGTATAATAGATGTACCAAAAGATTTTGTGAGGTACTTATGACAGAACATATTCAAGCATTTTTTGCTTCCAAAAAGACGCAGACCATTTCCCTGCTGTTGGGTCTGCTGTCTTTGATTCTGACGTTGGCTTGCTTTTTGGCTCCGCTGAGCCGAGAACGCTGGGCGATTCAGTCTTTGGGTGAAACAACAGCCCAGCAGCTTTCTCCGCTGTCGATGTCTATGGCGCATTATGAGCCGCAAAGGCTGCGCTACTTGCTGGCGACTGAAACCACCGGCCCGACCTACGACAAATTGATTGATCTGCTTTCTCAGGCAAAGAAAGAGTACGGCTTTTCTCGACTTTATCTGGTTTATGAGAAAGAGGACGGCAGTTTGGCCTGCCTGGCTGACGCAGATTATGAAGAAAACAGCGATTTCCTTCCGGGAGCGCCCTATCAGCAGGACTTCATTGATGAAACCTGCGTTCAGCAGGTAAAAACGCTGTTGAACAAAAAAAGCTCTGCAACTTATATTCCGAAAATCTACAACAATGATTTGGTGCTGGGCTTTGCCCCTCTGATCGATGGACAGGAAGTGCTGGCGGTGCTTTGCGCGGATGCACGACTGAGTTACACCAACTTCAGCCAGTTCTACGGCGTGGAGCTGTCCAAGGTAGCAGAACTGCTGGCGGCAATCTTCATTGTTTGTCTGGTGGTCTTCTTCATCGGACGCAGCTTTGTGGGCATGGAAGAGGCAAACCCTGATAAGAATAACAAAACCAATACTCGTTGGAACAAGCCAACTGTGACACAGCAGGAAAATAATGTGTACATTGACCCGCTGGATGATGTGGACCCCAACGATTATCTGTAACAGGAAAGGGGAATGACGATGATCTTGGATGAAAGACACCAGCCGGTACAGATGGTATTGGATCAAGTTATTGAATCCGCTAAACCGGAAGCTGTATTTCTCTATAATTGTAAGTACTACTGGAGTGGCGAACTGACATCATTCAAACTCTGCGTAATTTGCGATTGCAGTGATAAACGCAGGCTTCTGACCGAAATTTTTGATGTTGACTGCGATATCCCCTTTGATATTCTCCTTTATACAAAAGAGCAGTTTGAAGAATTCAAAGATAACCCATCTGCATTTGCACACAGAATCTTTACGAAAGGAACGATGCTTTATGGCAACGAATAATCGTCGTTCCAATCAGGACAGCAAGCGCTACTTTGATTGGCTGGATCATTCCAGTGCGGACTTGGTTGCAGCTTCCCTTCTGAAAGAGGATGACCGCTGTTACGATCAGGCGGCCTTCCACTGCCAACAGGCCATTGAAAAGGCACTGAAGGCTTACATCCTCCTGCGTTCCGGTCGCTTGTATGACGGTCACAACTTGACCTGGCTTTGCCGTCAGGCGAAGAAATACCACAAAGGCTTTCAGCAGTGGTACGATGAGAGTGCGGATTTGAATCAATGCTATATTGAGACCCGTTATCCTGCCGACGTGGATAAGGAAATCGATTACAAGATGGTGCAGGGTTTCTACACCATGGCGAAAGATATGTACCGCTTTATCTTCGAGCAGGTCGATCAGGAGTTGGAGCGCCGTGAACAGGCGGAAGAGCGTATCTCCCGCAGAAAATAAGACAAAATAAAAGCCTGTGCGTATGCACAGGCTTTTTCTTATGCTTTTTTCTCGTTTCGATACTTGCTGACATAAACAGCAGCGACAGAGGTGCCGACCGCAAAAGCGGCAAAGGCGAGGATAAACGGAAGCAGTGGATTGGTTTCGTAAATCAAACCGGCGAAGAGAGCGCCAAAGATGCCGCCCATGGAGTTCATTGCCTGATAGAAGCCCATAACCTGATTGCTGTTCTCCGCATTGGAGCGCATAGCACACATATTCTGCAGCAGAGGCAGACGAACTGCGTTGAAAGCAAAGAAGATTACGTCAACTGCCACGAACGGAACTAGAGTATCGAAGAAGAGGATCGCTCCCAGAGATACGGTACAGCACAGCAGGATCGGCAGGAAGCTGCGGTTTGTATCGGTTTTTCTCTGCAGCCATACGCAGATGGTGGAGTTGGCGATAAGCGTTACGATAGCGATCAGCGCTTTGAAGATGCCATTATAGGCGGAGGACAGATTGAACTGGTCCTTGATGTAGTAGTTGAAGCTCTGGTCGAAGGAGTTCTGACCAATGCTGGTCACAGCGATGGTGATGAAGAGCAGAGCCATCATCGGAGTCATAAACTGCTTGGCTGTTGCGAAAGCTGCAAATGGATTGGCTTCTTTCAAAGACAGAGGCTTGTTCGGTTTATGCTTATAAGGCATATCGTCTTCGCAAATAAAGAAGAACAGCACACCGCAGCCTGCCAAAGCGATGATCTGAACAATGAAAGTCACCTCCACGGAAATGAGTCCCAGCATACCACCGATAAAATATCCGGCAGCGCTGGCTACATTCTGGATGGTGACCTGAGCGGTCAAGCGCTCTGCACGCTGTGTTGGGTCAGGAGTGATGTTGATGACATAGTTGGACAGGGCGATGAAAGCACCGCCGGTGAAGATACCCGCAAACATTCGTCCGGCGATGACAGCCAGTTCGGTGGTAGCCATGCAGAAGAACCCCTGCCCCACGGCGTAGCCTACCGCGCAGATAAGAATGATGGTTTTTACCGGAAGATAAGAGCAGAGCTTGCCCCAGAATGGAGAGAAGGAAAAGTTCATGACCATCATAGCAGCCAGAGCTACGCCGAACATGGAACTATCCAGATTGCGCTCTACAATAAAGGTTGGTGTGACCGGATGTACAAAGTTCGCCGCCAGATTAAACAGCACGACAATACAGAAATAAAGGAGAAAGCGTTTTTGTTGTTTGATTGGAATAACCCCCTCATAGGAAATACAACAAAAGTATAGCCTTAGTTTGCACTGTTGTCAAACCAAGGCTATCCATTTACGCTTTATTTTCTTCAATGTAAGCTTCGACGTTCTTTTTCAGCACGGAGAAAGGAAGATCGCCGCCTTTGAGAATGGTTTCGTGGAAGTCGATTTCGCGGAAACGGTCACCCAATTCCTCCTGCGCCATGCGACGCAGTTCCAGCATTTCAACGCAGCCAACATAGTAGGAGAGGAAGCCCGCCGGATCGCCAACCAGCTGATTGTAGATTCCGCTGACATCATCGATATCCAGATATTGCTGCATGAAGAGCAGCATATCGCCCTCGGTCCAGCGGTCGTAGTGGATGCCGATATCGCAGAGCGCAATCAGGCAGTTTTCAAAGAGAGTATAATACTGAGCCAACGCGACCTCGTCAGCATCAAAGGCGTATTCATTCTCCTCATCCTGTTCGATGTTGTTCAGGTAGTTCAGGGACAGGATCTCCACATAGGTGGCATAGCCTTCGGAGTAGCCGAGAATGGATACGGACTGACGGAATGGGTCATCCAGATTCTGAAGAACGTAGTTGGTCTGATAGAGATGACCCGGCAGACCTTCATGGGCCATGGTGCTGAATGTCGATGGGTCATCAGCATTCGTGATACCCGATGGATTGATCTTGATTTTCTGTGTCATGTCGCTGTCCAACGGAGGAACAACATAATATGCTGTAACGCCATCGACGGCAACCTGCGGATCCAGATAATCAACAGTATAATTCACCGGTTCTATATACGGAAAGTTATCCCAAACCCAGGTTTCCAAATCATTGAGGATAGAGCCTCCGCCCTCATAGCCGGTGTGAAGCCCCTGATACAGATAAGCGCGGTAGGATGGTTTGTTTCGTGCGGCGATGGCAGAAATCTCCTCCATGGCGCTGTTCATATAATGCTCCAACAGCAGCTTCGTTGCATTGACGGAGCGGGAACTGCCGGTTTTCAGGCGGAAGAGGTATTCGTAATATTCCGCACCGTTTTCAAACCAAGCCAGACCCATCTGATTGTTCATTGGGTCCATGAGGGAAGAAATACAGTCGTGAATATTCTGATACGCAGGGAGGATACAGTCTGCGAAGATTTGGCGAGCTTCCGTTTGATAGCTCTGAACCTGCGCAGAGCTGAGGAAGTCGCAGCTTTCGATGTTGTACAGCACCGAAGACAGCAGCGCGGAGTCCATGCCGCTTTTCAGAAGCTTTTTGCAGTAGCTCAATGTGGATTGTGCGGATACATCAGGCATGAAATAGCCCAACTCGGCCTGTTTGCGGGTGTAGGCAAGGGTATCCTCCACATAACGAGGAACATCCCGCATCATCTCCAAATAGGCTTTCACGTCAGCTTCTTCATAGAAGCTGAACTCCATCAACAAAGAAGAAATATCGTTTTGCAGACCTTGCATAGGGGTGAAAGCACCGCCCATATAAACGAATTCTTCCTTCATGGAGTCCAGAGCGTTATTCAGCAGATATTCATAAACGCCGTAGGTCTCCTGCTGTTCAGGGGTCAGAAGTGCGTAGTCGAAGGTCTCAAATTGTTCTTTCAGTTTCAGGTTTTCGGCTCTGGCCTCTGCCAGATATTCCTCGCTGACAGCTTCACCCAAAGTAACTTCGGCTTCACTGAGATCGATACCATACACCTCCGGATGGCGGAGAGTCTGATGGATGCTCAGATAGTCCCCTTCCAACTGGGAAACAAACTCATTCAAAATGAACTGGTCAAAGGCTGCCTGCATTTCCTCGACGCTGTCGTAGGAAGTTGGGAAAGCGGGCTCGGTGCTTTCCTCAGCAGGAGGCGTGCTCTCAGGCGCTGCAGGCGGCTCCTGAGGCTGTTCCGGCTGTTCTTGAGGAAGAATGTCTCCTGGTTGTTCAAGCTCGTTCCGGGGCTGACAGGCACTGAGATTGAACAGCAAAACAGCCGCCAGCAGTAAGGCAATGATTTTCTGTGATTTCATGGGCAAACTCCTTTCGATTAAAGGATCATAGGAAAAATGGGCATCAGAACGATGCCCATGATGTAGCTTACTTGATTGTATTCACGCGATTACGCAATCAGACCATTCAGTTCAGAAGGCTGTGCGTAGCCGTTGTGCAGCGCATCGTAGCGCAGCCAGAGATAAACCTCGGCATGAGTCGCATTGATGTATGGATTCAGGAAGATATGGCCAATGACCACAATACTTGCCAGCAGACTCCAGCCAAAGAAGGACAGATCCAGCACAAACAGATCCCATTTGCGGCCGTTCATCATTTCTTTGGATAATTCAAAGGCGCGTTCGGAGGAGATATCGGGATTCTCCGCCAGAATATACGGAACCATAGCGTACTCATAGCTTTTGATGATACCCGGAATAATAAAGAGCAGGGTCCAGCCGAATTCGTACAGGCTTTTCAGGAACATGGTTTTTACGACATTGCCGTAGTTACCGCCGGTGAAGCCGCTGAAGATGCGGCCGATATCAGTTGGTGCGAAGCGGCTGTCCAGATAGAAACGATTGTGACCGACGGTCAGCGGATTCGCAATGAAGATGGAATAAACACTGCCGATAACAAGAGCAACCAGTGCCACAACCAGGAAGATCAAGCCAACAATACCGAAAATCTCTGCGTCGGAAGGATTGCCCGGGAAGAGGAATTCCTCCAGAGTGACAGGAACATCGTTAACCGTAAAG
The DNA here is from genome assembly GCA_017439985.1 of Oscillospiraceae bacterium. Taxonomy (GTDB): domain Bacteria; phylum Bacillota; class Clostridia; order Oscillospirales; family Ruminococcaceae; genus Negativibacillus. The sequence continues at coordinate 147,411 of JAFSIC010000007.1, read as the reverse complement.
GCTGGATTCTGCAGGGTGTTGTTGCTGAATTCCTGCTCCACCTTTACGCCGGAATTACTGCCGGTGTTCAAGCCGGCACCGGTCAGGATCGAAACGATCAGACTGGCAAGCACAGCTTTCCAATAAAAGTTCTTCAGGGAGCCTTTCGCGTAATCTTTCAGCATCGGGCGATCCCAATGTGGGCGTTCATACATAGAATAACCTCCTTTGTCTCACAACCTTCATCAAATAAAGGCTTTTTCAAGTATATCCTATCACATTTTGGCAGGATTGCAATGACTTCACGAAAAATTAACGAATAAAAAAAGCAGCCACCCATTCGGATGGCTGCTTGAAAAAGTGCAAAATAGAAATTATTTCAGTTCTACGGTTGCGCCAGCTTCTTCCAGCTGTTTTTTCATTTCTTCAGCGTCTGCTTTGGAAACTGCTTCTTTAACAGTTTTTGGAGCTTCGTCTACCAGAGCTTTAGCTTCTTTCAGGCCCAGACCGGTCATTTCTTTAACCAGTTTGATAACGCCCATTTTGGAAGCGCCAGCGTTGGTCAGTACAACGTCGAATTCGGTTTTTTCTTCAACTACTGGGCCAGCAGCTGGACCAGCCATAACTGCTACTGGAGCAGCAGCGGTAACGCCGAATTCTTCTTCGATAGCTTTAACCAGTTCATTCAGTTCGAGAACGGTCAGGGTTTTAACTTCTTCTACAATGTTCAGGATTTTTTCAGAAGCCATGATGATACCTCCATAATTTTTATGTTTAAATTGGGTTCGGCATAAAGCCGAAGATCTCAGGGGCGAAGAGCGACTGATTATTCAGCAGCAGCTTCTTCTGCAGGAGCAGCAGCTTCTTCAGCTGGAGCTTCCATTTTTTCAGCGATTGCGTTAATAGCGCAAGCCAGACCTCTGAGGTTACCGGTGAGGGCGCTAAGCAGCATGGACAGCAGGCCTTCACGGTTAGGCAGTTTAGCAAGTTCTTCAACTTCTGCCTGGCTCAGTACTTTACCATCGCAGAAACCTGCTTTAACGGAGAAAGCACCTTTGGAATCTTCTGCGTATTTGCAGAGGATTTTTGCAGCAGCAACTGGATCATTTTCAGATACTGCCAGTGCGGTGGTGTTTTCCAGTACGGAAGACATTTCTTCGTAAGCGGAATCTTTCAGTGCAAGACGGAGCATGGTGTTCTTAACAACGCGGTATTCTACGCCAGCTTCACGCATTTCTTTACGGAGCTTGGTATCAGCTTCTACGGTGATACCTTTGTAGTCTACCAGTACGCCGGCTACAGAGTTGTTTACTTTCTCTTTGAGCTCAGCAACGTACTGCTGTTTCTGAAGCAAAACTTTTTCGTTTGGCAAATCAATTCACCTCCTGAAGTTTTTGTTCAGGTGCAAGTAAAAGAAAAACGCCCTTTCCAGTAAGGAAAGAGCGAATGAATTCATCGTAAAGCCCGAAGGCAATCAATTTCATCACTATTTCCTCGGCAGGCAGCTTCCATCGGAAGCAATTCAGCAAATGCACCTGCTGTCTATGGAATTTATGACAGCTCCATTATTATAGTGCAGGAAAGCCGATTTGTCAAGGGATTTTTTCAAAAAAATCCGCATTTTATAGCCATTTTTTTCGATTTGTGCTAAAATGAATAACAGACAAAGTTTGATGGCTGAGATTTGTGCAGTTTGAACGGAAATGTGAGGGGATTTTATCCATGAAGCGGAAAGAATTGGGACGATATGGTTGGCGGAATGTACTGGAGCGCAAAGATTTTCACTGCTGCTGGGAGAAAAACGGCCTGCAGGGCGAGGCGGCGCTGATCCATATCATCAAAGCTGCAAAGACAGGTGTGGGACAATTCCGCGGAGAGCCGGTTGTGATCTATCAGGACGATTACCACTGGCTGCAAATTGCAATGGCAGACTGCCATTGGTGGCTGACGGTGATGGTGGACAGCAGCGGCGAGATCACCCAATATTATTTTGATATTACGTTGGAAAATCAGCTGCTTGGTTCCCGCGACAGCTGGTTCACGGACATTTATCTGGATGTAGTGATGATGCCGGACGGTCGTTTGGACTTGCTGGATGCCGATGAGCTGGACGAAGCCCTGCAGGATGGTGAAATCACCGCGGAGCAACATCAAATGGCTCATCTCTGGGCGCAGGAACTGATGAAGGAGCTTCCACAGCAGCTGCCGAAGCTAAAAGTATTTTGCGAGGAGTTGTTCACACAGCTGAAGGAGGAAGAGAAATGAAGAAAAAAGTTTTGAACATGATCGTATGTGGATTGCTGGCTGCTTCTCTCGTGTTTAATGGATTTCAGTATTCCGAGAATCAGAAGCTGAAAGAGCAGCATTTAGCTACATTCCAGCAGGAAGTCAGCTTTACCATTCAGCGTCTGGAGGGCTATCAGGAAAGTGGCGATGAGGCGGAGTATACCACAGCAATTTCTCATATTTATGCGGCTTATGTTGCGGTCAGCGATTATGCCTGGTTGACCGATCATGATGATTTGGCGATATCCTACTCTGGTTACTTCCACAGTATGTGGAATCATGCGATTTTCTATCCAGAGCAGTTCAAGGAGATTACAGATGAGGTTCTGGAAGCATTAAAAGCCGTAAAAGTTGATCATGAACTAAATGATTTGGAGACTATCTATTTGTTTGAAAAGAGGTTTGCATTTTGATTTTGCTGATTTCCGGCGCAAGCCATACAGGGAAAACCGCTCTGGCACAGAAATTGTTGGAGCGGTATCACTACCCCTATCTGTCCATCGACCATCTGAAAATGGGTCTGATCCGCAGCGGACAGACAAGTTTAACTCCTATGGATGATGATAAACTGAAAGATTATCTTTGGCCCATCGTTCGGGAAATGATAAAAACTGCGGTGGAAAATCATCAAAATATGATCATCGAAGGCTGCTATATTCCATTTGACTGGAAAAAAGACTTTTCGGCTGAATATTTGGAGCATATTCGTTACATCTGTCTGATTTTCAGTGAGAACTATATCCGAAATCACTTCGAGGACATCAAAGCCTATGCTTCGATCGTGGAACAGCGTTTGGATGACAGTGGCTTGAGTCAGGAGGAACTGATTCGGGATAATAAGGAAAATTTGCACCTTTGTCAGAAATATGCTTGCTCGTATCTGTTGATTGACGATACATATACCGTGGACTATCACCTGTAATTATGTTATAATAAAATGTAATCTAATCGAAAGGACGGACTGAAACTATGCCAGATCGTTCCAAATTCCTTCCGGTGACCATGGCCGACGCCAAAGCGCGCGGCTGGGATCAGCTGGACTTTGTATATATCATCGGTGATGCTTATGTGGATCACCCAAGCTTCGGTGCGGCGATCATTTCCCGCGTTATCGAATCCATGGGCTTTTCCATCGGTATCATCTCTCAGCCGGTTAAACCACAGGATTATCAGATTTTCGGTCAGCCGAAGTATGCCTTCCTCGTGACCGGCGGCAACATCGACTCCATGGTGGCTCACTATACGGCAGCGAAGAAAAAGCGCAGCGACGATGCCTACACTCCGGGCGGTCGTGCAGGACGTCGTCCTGACCGTGCAACCATTGTATACAGCAAAATGCTGCGCCAGCTCTATCCGGAAAGCTATATCCTTATCGGTGGTCTGGAGGCTTCTCTGCGCCGCTTTGCCCACTACGACTACTGGGATGACGCAGTGCGCCCATCCATGCTGCTGGATTCTGAGGCAGACCTGCTGCTCTACGGCATGGGTGAGAAAACTATCGCGCAGATCTGTGACTGTTTCCGTGAAGGAAAAACTCCGGCAGAGATGCGTCATATCCGCAACGTCTGCTATCTCTGCAAACAGACTGAGCTGCCAGGTGATTATATCACCTGCGCTTCTTATCAGAAAGTAAGCGAAAATAAAGTGTCCTACGCCAAAGCCCATCAGATCCAGACCATTTGGCAGGATGCGGTTTACGGCAAACATATTGTACAGAAACACGGTGACGATCTCTATCTGGTGCAGAATCCGCCGATGCCGACTCTGACACGCGAAGAACTGGATAAGGTCTTTGACCTGCCATTCCAGCGAACCTATCATCCGGATTATGAAGCACAGGGCGGCGTTGACGCCATCAAGGAAGTGGAATTCTCCATTATGCAGAATCGCGGCTGTTTCGGCAACTGCAACTTCTGTGCGATCACTTTCCATCAGGGTCGTCAGGTGGTTTCCCGCAGCGAGGAATCCATCATCAAGGAAGCCGAAGCGATGGTGAAAAATCCAAACTTCAAGGGCTATATCCATGACGTTGGCGGTCCAACCGCAAACTTCCGCTATCCATCCTGCAAAAAGCAGCTGGAGCATGGTCTCTGTCAGCATCGCAAATGTTTGGCGCCAAAACCATGTCCAAACATGGATATCGACCACATGGAGTATGTGGAACTGCTGAGAAAGCTCCGCGCCATCAAAGGCGTGAAGAAGGTCTTTGTTCGCTCCGGTATCCGCTATGACTATCTGATCGCCGACAAGAATCCAACCTTTATGCAGGAGCTGGTACGTCATCACATCAGCGGTCAGCTGAAAGTAGCGCCGGAACACGTTGTAGACCATGTTCTGGATAAGATGGGCAAGCCACATGTTCAGGACTTCAATAAGTTTGTCAAAGCCTTCTACGACGAGACCAAACGAGCAGGCAAGGAGCAGTATCTGGTGCCTTATCTGATGTCCTCTCATCCGGGTTGTACGCTGAAGGATGCAGTGGAACTGGCAGTTTACCTGAAGAAAAACCGTATGCGTCCGGAGCAGGTACAGGACTTTTACCCGACACCGGGCACCTCTTCTACCTGTATGTTCTACACCGGCTTGGATCCGGAAACTCTGGAAGAGGTTTACGTTCCAAAAGATCCAAAAGATAAGTACATGCAGCGCACCTTGATGCAGTACTACAAGAAAGAAAATCAGCGCGAAGTGATTCAGGCGCTGATTGCGGCACACAGAGAAGATCTGATCGGTAATCGCCCGGATTGTCTGGTACAGCCGGATGCTCAGTATCTGCGTCAGCAGCGTGAGAAGAGAGAGAAAATGAGCTCTCAGCAGAACCAGCGCGGTCCTGTTCGCGGCAGACAGCAGCCTGCGAAGCATCAGCATGATACTCACGGCAGCCGCCACAAAGCCAAAGCGCCAAACCGCCGCGGCAAATAGAAAAATAAAGGCGTTTTCTGCGGAAAACGCCTTTTTATCCCTTTATCAATGGAGTAAGAATCGAGTATGGCAAAACGAAAGAAAAAGCAAATCAAAAAAATTCTGAAGCAGCTTCAAAAGCTGATGAAAAAGCTGCCGACCTGGCTGATTGCCTTTGTTGCCGGTTTCCTTGTTTGTCTGCTGCTGTTTTTCTGTGTGAAAAGCATCAAGGATCCGGAGTTTCTGGATTATCTGAACGCTAAGCTGGAAGAGGCGGAGCAAACCTATCTGGAGCTGGAAAACTGGCTTTACGGTGATGGTACCCTTGTGACTATCGAGCCTCCTGTTGCAGAGGGTGAGATGCGTGTGGATATCATCGATGTGGGACAGGGTGAGAGTATTCTCATTACCACCTCGGAGAAAGCAGTTCTCATTGACGCCGGCGAAAACGACAAAGGTGACGAGGTTCTGGAGCACCTGCAGCGCCGCGGTGTGACGAAGCTTGACCTGGCGATCGGCACTCACGCTCATTCCGATCACATTGGCGGCATGGATACTGTCATGGCAGGTGTCGAGGTGACTGAGTTTTGGATGGGTGCTATGCCGGATGAGCTGGTGCCATCGACCCAGACCTATCTGGATGTACTGGAACAGCTGGATATCGGACGTATTCCGTATCGTGAACCGAAAGTAGGAACACAGTACGATTTGGGCAGCGGCGGTCTGCTGACTGTCTACGGTCCGCAGGGAACGCCAAGTGATTTGAACGATTGCTCTTTGGTTTGTCGTGTGGATTTTGGCGAGACATCCTTCCTGTTCAGCGGCGACGCGGAGGAGCAGGCAGAGAAAGCGATTTTAGCCTCCGGGGTTGATCTGGACGTGGATGTGATGACCATGGGACACCACGGCAGCGAGACCTCATCCAGCTCTGCGTACTTCAAAGCGGCATCTCCAACCTATGCAGCGATCTCCTGCGGCGAGGACAACAGCTATGGTCATCCTCACAAGGCAACGATCCAGAAGCTGAAAAAAGCCGATGTTTTGTATCGTCGCACGGATGTTAACGGCACGATCAGTTTTTTCACAAATGGAAAGACTGTTGATTATTCAACGGAAAAATAGGTGATTTTATGGAATTTTGGGTAATTGACCGCTGGGAATCCCAGTGGGTAATTTGTCATAATGAACAAGGAATCAGGAAAGAAATTCCAAAATCCTGCTTCCCGGAAGAGGCAAAAGAGGGCGATTGGTTCTATTTTATGGAAGATAACTGCATAAAAATTTCGTCAGAAGAAACAAAAAAACATAAAAATATGGCATTAAATTTGCGAAAACGCCTTTTATTGAGGTAAACCAACATTTTCTGACAAATTTAATGTTGTAATTATTTCAATAACATGGTATCATTTTTCTGTTAGGTGGGGGAGAGTCATACCGAGGTTGTCTCTTACGTTAGAGAACAAACAGGGGTCCACTACCGGGATCTCTGCTTTGGAGATTCGGACCTTGCGTATTTTTTCACTAACACCCGGCCTTTCTCTTGTTTTGTTTCGGCTTCCATCGGGGCAAGACAGAATCACACACCAATCAGACACACTACACATCAAAGGAGAAATGGAACATGAAATCTACAGGTATCGTTAGAAAAGTTGACGAACTGGGCCGTATCGTACTGCCAATCGAATTGAGAAGAACCTTGAACATCAATGAAAAAGACTCTCTGGAAATCTTTGTGGACAACGATAAAATTGTTCTGCAGAAATATGAACCTGCTTGCATTTTCTGCGGTAATGCCGATGACATCGTAAATTACAAGGGCAGAAATGTTTGCGCTGAATGCAGAGCTGCTCTGAATAAATAGATTCTTCTTTGGAATATAAGGCACCGTGTAAAACGGTGCCTTTTTTCTTTTCTTGAAATAATCGGGAAATTTTCGGACAGACTAAGGGTATCACAATAAAAAGGAGCGATACTATGCTTGATAAACTTGCACTGGCATTGGTCATCATCGGTGCGCTGAACTGGGGCAGCATCGGTATTTTCCAGTATGATCTGGTGGCAGCGTTGTTCGGCGGCTCGGACATGATTCTCAGCCGTATTGTGTACACTCTGGTAGCATTGGCCGGCATCTGGGCGATTTCGTTTTTCTTTCGGGATGATGCCATCACCATGGGAAAATAAGTTTTTCTGCAACAATGGAACAAGAGGGCTTCGGAATTTCCGAAGCCCTCTTGTCTTTGAGGAGGAAATTTAGTTTGTTTCGCTTGGAATGGCAATTCCACTGAAGAAATTGGCTCCGTTCTGGATTGTAAAGTCCGCAGAAAGCTCAGCGGTATTGTTTGGTACCCCATTTGGACGCTGTCCACCCATACCTTTTCCGCCCTGTTCACGGAATTCTTCCATACGTTGCTGGAATTCTTCCGCGGAAACAGTACTGCCATCAGGCAGAGTATAGCTGCCGTCTTCGTTTGGCTGGAGCTGTTCCATTGGTTTGAAGCCGCCGATTTTGTCCGGATTCATCGGAGCATTTTCCATGCCTTCCGGTGGTTCCGGCGGCTGCTGACCATCAAAGTCTTCCGGACGCTGGATATTGCCCGGAAGCTGTCCCATCATATGACCGCCGCCAAAGCCGCCCATCATCCCGCTGCCGCCGTGAGCAAGCTGCATTTCACCCAGCCACAGGTTGTAAGTTCCTTCCGCCAGATCCGGGGAGGAAAGGATGAGGTACATAAAATCGTTAGCAGGAGTTACGGAGAAAAGTTCCAATCCAGCTGCATTTTTCAGGCTGTAAGTCTGACCGCCGCTCTGTCTTTCTGCAAAGGTAAGGACAGCATAGGTCTGTCCGCCTTCCTCTAAACGGTCGTACATATTACCGGTGGCGAGAACAGTGCCTCCGTTGACATGGATACCCATATCAGAGTCGATGCCGGCGTCACCGCTGAAACCGCAGGCAGATGCATTGACAGTACCGCCATTGATGACCAGCCAGCCGTTGGAGTCGATGCCATCACCTTCGCCGGTGGAGCCGTTGACCACGATGTTCACCTCTCCGCCATTGATGGTGGTGACGGAAACAGAATCCTCATTGGTGTTGATGCCGTCATTGCCGGAGTTGATATTGACAATGCCGCCGTTGATGGTCAGATGCAGTTCGGAGTCAAGACCTTCATTCTCAGCGTTGATATTCAGAATACCATCGCTGCCGTTGATGTTCATCGACTGCTTGGAATAGAAAGCAGCATCGTACTTATGGAGCTTTTTGCTGTCAACAACGGTTTTACCGTCTTCGCTCAGTTCGACGGATTTGTAAATACGGGCAACATAGGAGCCGTTGACAGTATTTTCAGTGCCGTCAACGATGAAAACATTGGCTCCTGCAGCGGAAGTATCCACATCTTTGGTGGCAGTTTCTTCGTCCGCTTCGCCGCACTCATAAACATTGTAGAAAATGACGCCTGGAGCGACAGTACAGGTGATATCCACGCCGTTGAGATAGAGATTCACCACCGCATTGGGGTCTTCTTCGGCCTCTTCGCCCAAATCAATGGCAATTTGACCGGCAGATAATGTGCCGCTTAGCTGATAATCACCGGGCTGTGTGATGTGAACAACGGTATGTTTGTCAGCTTCTTCCTGGCTGTGTTCATCATCGGCAGTACCTTCACCGTAGGTGAAGTCCTGCCCCTCCAGATAGAAAACGATATCGTTGGCGGCATAAACCGCAGCGTTTTCATCAGAAGTAATCGCTTCGCCGTCGACCGTGATGCTTTCATCAGATAATTGGATGATTGTTCCTTTGAACGGTTGCTCCTCATTGGTTCCCGCTTCGGTTGAAGTTGATTCGACAGGAGTGTTTTCCGATTGGGAAGTGGCTTCCTGTTTTGTTTCCTGATTGCAGGCGCTCATGGACAGAACCATCAGTGCCGCAAGAATCCATGCAAGTGTGTGTTTCATGGGGCAGACCTCCTTCTTATCTCAGAATTATAGCATATGAATCTTAAAAATACGCTGAAACTCTGAGAAGAAAGACATAAAAAAGGACCTCCCCTTACGGGGAGGCCCAAAAACTGTCATTCAGCTAAAAATTATTCAACGTCGTACAGTTTAACCAGTTTCTGCAGGTGAGCGTAACGGTCCATAGCAGTTTTTTCTGCTTTGGTGAACAGTTCTTCTGCTCTTTCTGGGAAGGATCTGGTCAGAGAAGAGTAACGAGCTTCGTTCATGATGAAGTCTCTGTAGCTGGTGGTTGGAGCTTTGCTGTCCAGAGTGAATGGATTTTTGCCTTCAGCTTTCAGAGCTGGGTTGAAGCGGAACATATTCCAGTAGCCGCAGTCAACAGCTTTCTTCATTTCAGACTGGCAGTTGATCATACCGCCTTTGATGGAGTGCATTTCACATGGAGCGTAGCCGATGATCAGGGATGGACCTGGGTAAGCTTCTGCTTCAGTGATAGCTTTTACGGTCTGGTTCATGTCAGCGCCCATTGCGATCTGTGCAACGTATACGTAGCCGTAGGACATTGCGATCTCGGACAGGGATTTCTTGCTGATGGATTTACCAGCAGCTGCAAACTGTGCAACCTGACCGATGTTGGAAGCTTTGGATGCCTGACCGCCGGTGTTGGAGTAAACCTCGGTATCGAATACCATGATGTTTACATCTTCGCCGGAAGCGAGAACGTGGTCAACACCGCCGAAGCCGATGTCGTAAGCCCAACCGTCACCACCGAAGATCCAAACGGATTTCTTGGTGAGGTATTCTTTGTTTTTCAGGATGGACTGAGCGCATTCGCAGTCTGCATGTTTTTCCAGTTCAGCAACCAGTTTAGCGGTAGCAGCTTTGTTAGCGTTACCGTTGTCTTTGGTAGCCAGGTATTCTTTAGCAGCTTCTACGAGAGCAGCATCAGCGCCTTCTTTAGCAACGATGCCTTCTACTTTAGCGATCAGAGAGTTACGAACAGCTTTCTGACCGAGCATCATACCAATACCGTGTTCAGCGTTGTCTTCGAACAGGGAGTTTGCCCATGCTGGACCATGACCGTTAGCGTCAACGGTGTATGGAGAGGTAGCAGCTGGACCGCCCCAGATAGAGGAACAACCGGTAGCATTGGAGATGTACATTCTGTCACCGAAGAGCTGGGTGATCAGACGAGCGTATGCAGTTTCAGCACAACCAGCGCAGGAACCGGAGAATTCGAGCAGAGGTTTTTTGTACTGGGAGCCGATTACGTTCAGGTTAGCGGTGGTTTCTGGTTTTTCAGAAACGTTAGCTACGCAGTAATCGAATACTTCCTGCTGATCTTCCTGAGATTCGCGGGATACCATGGTCAGGGAGTTGGTTGGGCAAACGCCTACGCAAACGCCACAGCCCATGCAGTCCAGTGGAGAAACAGCCAGGGTGAAGGTGTAGTTGGTTTTAACAACTGGTTTTGGAGCTTTCTTCAGGTTAGCTGGAGCAGCTGCAACTTCTTCTTCGTTCATAGCGTATGGACGAATGGTAGCATGTGGACATACGAATGCACATCTGTTACATGCAACACATTTTTCTGGGTTCCAGGTAGGAACGGTAACAGCTACGCCACGTTTTTCGAATGCGGAAGCACCCTGTTCGAAAGTACCGTCAGCATGGTTAACGAATGCGGATACAGGCAGGCTGTAACCATCCATTTTGGATACAGGTTCCATAATGCCTTTAACCATGGTTTCCAGTTTGGAAGCGCCTTCGTTGCAAGCAGCTACTACAGCGTTGTCTTCTGCATTAGCCCAGTCAGCTGGAACGTCGATTTTTACATAGTAGTCGAAACCAGCGTCGATAGCGTCATGGTTCATCTTAACGATAGCTTCACCTTTTTTGGAGAAGGAACGGGTAGCAGCATCTTTCATGTAGTTGATTGCATCTTCTTTTGGCAGAACGCCGGAGAGAGCGAAGAATGCAGACTGCAGGATGGTGTTGGTACGTTTGCCCAGACCGATTTCAACTGCTTTGTCGATAGCGTTGATGGTGTAGAGCTGGATGTTGTTCTGAGCGATGTAGCGTTTAGCGTTAGCTGGCATATGCTCGTTCAGCTCTTCTGGGGTCCACTGGCAGTTGATCAGGAATACACCGCCTGGTTTAACGTCACGAACCATCTTGTAACCTTTGATGATGTAAGATGGGTTGTGGCAAGCTACGAAGTCAGCTTTGTTGATGTAGTATGGAGATTTGATTGGCTTGTCACCGAAACGCAGGTGGGAAATGGTGATACCACCGGTTTTCTTGGAGTCGTACTGGAAGTAAGCCTGTACGTATTTGTCGGTGTGGTCACCGATGATTTTGATGGAGTTTTTGTTAGCGCCTACAGTACCGTCGCCGCCCAGACCCCAGAATTTGCATTCGATGGTGCCTTCAGCTGCAGTGTTAGGAGCTTCTTTTTCTTCCAGAGACAGGTAAGTAACGTCATCGTTGATACCGATGGTGAAACGTTTCTTAGGAGCGTCTTTAGCCAGTTCTTCGTAAACTGCAAATACGCTTGCTGGAGTGGTGTCTTTGGAACCCAGACCGTAGCGGCCGCCGATTACGAGAGCATCGTTGCCAGCTTCAGCCAGTGCGGACATAACGTCCAGGCACAGAGGTTCTGCGTAAGCACCTGGTTCTTTGGTACGGTCCAGAACTGCGATTTTCTTAGCGGTTGCAGGGATAGCAGCCAGCAGGTGTTTAGCAGAGAATGGACGGTACAGACGAACTTTAACCAGACCAACTTTTTCGCCTTTAGCGGTCAGGTAGTCGATAACTTCTTCAGCTACGTCGCAGAAGGAACCCATAGCGATGATAACGCGTTCAGCATCAGCAGCACCGTAGTAGTTGAACAGCTGGTAGTTGGTGCCGAGTTTAGCGTTAACTTTACCCATGTATTCTTCAACGATTTCTGGGATAGCGTCGTAGTAAGCGTTGCAAGCTTCACGATGCTGGAAGAAGATGTCGTCGTTTTCGTGGGAACCACGCATAACTGGACGTTCTGGGTTCAGAGCGCGTTTACGGAATGCGTCAACAGCATCCATGTCGCACATTTCTTTCAGGTCTTCGTAGTCCCAGATAGCGATTTTCTGCAGTTCGTGGGAAGTACGGAAACCGTCGAAGAAGTTGATGAATGGAACGCGGCCTTTGATAGCAGCCAGATGAGCTACTGCAGCCAGGTCCATAACTTCCTGGGTGTTGGTTTCAGCCAGCATTGCAAAACCGGTCTGACGGCAAGCGTAAACGTCAGAGTGGTCGCCGAAGATGTTCAGCGCGTGGGATGCAACGCAGCGAGCGGATACGTGGAATACGGATGGAAGCAGCTCACCAGCGATTTTGTACATATTTGGGATCATCAGGAGCAGGCCCTGAGATGCAGTGTAAGTGGTGGTGAGAGCACCAGCGTTCAAGGAACCATGAACAGTACCAGCTGCGCCAGCTTCGGACTGCATTTCGATTACCTTAACGGTAGAGCCAAAGATGTTTTTCTGGCCCTGTGCAGACCACTGGTCAACGTAGTCGGCCATTGGGCTGGAAGGGGTAATTGGGTAGATACCGGCAACTTCAGTAAACGCGTAGGAAACGTAAGCCGCAGCGTTGTTACCGTCCATGGTTTTCATTTTTCTTGCCATGATGGATAGTCCTCCCTTAGTGTTATTCATTTGGAAACGAGCCAAATTTGTATATTTCCATACTCTTAAATATTATCATTTTTTGCCGTCGTTGTAAAGGGTGAAGTATTGTAGGATTCGTGGTAAAACTGCATTTTTTTACACGATTTTTCTGCTAAAATCCCAGTGCTTTTTCGTCGTCCAAACAGTATGGACAAAATTTTGTCGAAAAAATATCAAAAGTATCAAAAAAACTTTAGCGCATGAAAATTTAATCAAATACCGCCAAAATCCGACCCTTGGACTGCATGAATATGGAAAATGAAGTAGCAGCTTACTCCCCAAGGCTGAGATGGTCACTGTGAGAATGGATCGTCAGTACCGTACGGTTCGGCATACACACTGCCGTTTCTCCTTCGCGGGAGATGAAACCGTAATTCTCACAGATGTGGTCGGGGCAGAGCGATTCATAGAAGCGAATGGCTCCGTCCTGAATCTCCAGTGTGACAGGAACGCCGCAGAACTCCTGCAGGTCGATGAAGCGGTCGTTTTCTTTCTCCAAGTCGTAGAGAGCGACAACAGAGCCGTCAACAGACAGGGCTGCGACGCCGCTATTTTCTCCTTGCTGCAGCAGGAAAAATCCTCCCAGCAGCAGAGCGATGATGAGAATGCCGCCGATGAGCAGCAGATCTTTTTTTGACATAACAGCGCGGTCCATGACACACCTCCTTGGTTCGTTAGCAGAATTATAGCACAGATGCCGCTGAAAAAACAGCAGAAAAAAATTCCTCCTCCGAAGCGGAGGAGGAAAAGAGTGTTTACTGAATACCGAAGTAGCTGCCGAAGCCGCCGAATGGATTATAGCCTCCGTAGTTGCCATAATTGCCGTTGTTACCGGAATTGTTGGAACCGTTGTTGCCGGAAGCGTAGTTGTTCTGAACCTGAGCCTGAGTGGAGACGGATTCGATCAGTTCCACCTCGATGGTCAGTTCTTTATCAGGGAAGCCCTGAGTGCGGCGGAAGACGCTGAGTACTACGGTGTCGCCCGGTTTTTTGCCTTCCAGCATGCTGGCGATGTCATCAAAGAGGGTAATGTCCTGACCGTCGATGGCGGTGATGATGTCGCCCGGAACCAGACCGCTGCTTGCGGCAGGGGTGCCGGCGTCAATGCTTGCAACGACCAGACCCTGTGGAGTGTTGTTCAGCTGAGCCATGAATGCGTCCATTTCGTAAACGCCGATGCCCAGACGAACACGGCCTTTGACATAGCCGTAGTTGATGAGATCGTCGATGATTGGCTGTGCGTCGTTGATGGAGATAGCGAAGCCCAGACCTTCGTAGTCGGAGCCAGAGATTTTTGCGGAGTTGATACCGATGACCTGACCGTATTCGTTAGCCAGCGCACCACCGGAGTTACCAGGGTTGATAGCTGCGTCGGTCTGAATGTAGTTCAGACCGCTGGTGGAGTCGATCTGACGATTCAGTGCGGAAACGTAGCCTACAGTCAGGGTGCTGCCCAGTTCAAGACCGGTTGGGTTGCCCACAGCGATAAGCTGTTCGCCAACTTCCAGCTGGTCGGAATTGCCGAATTCCGCCGGAGTCAGACCGGTCGCTTCCACTTTGATAACCGCGAGGTCAGTCTGGGTATCGGAGCCGACGATTTGTGCGGCATACTCGGTGCCGTCAAAGAGAACGACCTTCAGACCCATTGCACCGTCGATAACATGGGCGTTGGTGATAATATAACCGTCTTCGCTCATGATGATGCCGGAACCCTGTCCTGCTTCAGTGGAGTAGTAACTGCCGGCGCTCTGCTGATAGTTTACGATGCCGACAACGGATGCTTTGACTTTTTCAGCGCGCTGAGGAATGGTCAGCTTGCCGTCGGTGAGAATTTCTTTTTCTTCTTCCGGTTTATCAGTGAGAGTCAGATTTGGCTCTGCTGCAACGGATGGAGCAGGTACTTCCTGCGGAGCAGCAACTTCTTCTTTTACCACACGGTTGTTCTGCACCAGGGATGCCACACCGAAGCCTGCCAATGTCAGCACAGCGACGCAAGCGATACCGCCCAGAATACCGGCAAAAATCTTCAGACCGCGATTTTTCTTTGGCTTTTTGCCTTTTGGCTGCTGATTCTGGTAATCTTCGTAGCTCCAGCGGTAGGATTCCTCCTGCTTGCCATAGTCATTGTTATAAGCAGGACCGCTGTTCTGTCTCTGCATATTCGGATTCTGATAGGAATGACCGCTCTGCGCATTCTCGTAGGAGCTGTAGGAGTATTTGCTGCTGTACGCATTGTTTGGCTGTTCAGAAGCCTGTTTCTGCTGCTCGGAGAAGACCCAGCCGCTGTCGTTCTGGTTGTTCTGTGGATTATTCTGATTTGGATCATATGCAGAGCCCTGAGGATTCTGCTGTGGTTCGGCATTGTTGTTTGGCTGATTCATGCCGAATTCATTATTGTTTTCGTTGTTGCTCATATTGATGAACCTCCTGCTTGGTGGTTTTGCTCTCTTTTGGTACACCCATATTGTAACCCAAAATTGTTACAGAAAAAGAAACACGCTTTGAATGCTTTTTGCATTTTCTGTTAGAAAATTATTTCAGGTCATCAGGAATTGTTGGAATCTGCGCCGTATGGCGGGATACCTGTTTGCTGTTTGCTGTCGGCAGGGTAAAGGTGAATTCACAGAATTGACCTTCGGTACTGCGGACAATGACCTCGCCGCCATGGAGTTTGACGATGGAACGGACGATGTTCAGTCCGAGGCCAACGCCGCTCTTGTCCTGACTGCGGGAACGGTCGGTTTTATAGAATCGCTCGAAGACTTTGGAGATCTCCTCTTTGGAGATGCCCTCGCCGGAGTTTTTCACAGAGATGTGAGTCATGTTCTCCTCGTTGTGATAGGAGATCTCGATGTAACCTCCCACATTGACGAATTTCACCGCATTCTCCACCAGATTATAGACCACCTGATGGATCAGATCTTCGTCAGCGGAGACCATCACACGATCTGCATCCAGACCGCGAATATCCAGCTGTTTTTCTTCGATGGATTGTTCAAAGGTAAAGATGGTGCTGCAGACCACCTGATTGATGTCAAAATCTTTCGGCTGCAGCTGCATTTCGCCGGATTCCAGACGGGCGATGTTCAGCATGGAACGAACCAGTCGGGACAGACGTTTGACTTCGCTGGACACGATGGAGAGATAATGCCGCTGTTTTTCCGGTGGAATGGTACCGTCCATGATGCCGTCCACGAAGCCACCGATGGTGGTCATTGGTGTTTTCAGTTCATGAGATACATTGGCTACGAAGGAGCGGCGGATGCTGTCCTGCTGTGCCAGAGCAGTCGCCATGTTGTTGAATGCCATGGACAGCTTGCCGATTTCGTCCATTTCCGTAACCGGAACACGGACAGTAAAATCACCGCGGGCGAAGCTTTCCGTTGCGGAAACCATGCTTCTCAGCGGACGCACCATATTGCTGCTGATCACATAAATGACCGCAAAAGCAATGATGATAACACAGATGGCGCTGACCAGGAACATTTCCAGCATTTCTTTGAGGAAGTCAGTCAGGTCACCGGCATCGCTGGCAACGAAGACCATGCCGGCGATCTGCTGGTCACCGACGATCAGCGGCAGGGCAACGGTGTAGTGCTTGCTCTGATAAATACCGCCCAAATCGGTGATGCCCTGATAGGACAGTTCCTCACCGACGGTTGTCAGAATATCGGATGGAATGGGGCGGGTACGGTGGGAACAAGTCTCCTGACCGGTGCAGATCAGCGTATTGCCGTTGACATTGGTAAGGAAAATATCTGCGTCGATGGCCTTGGCGATAGGGATATAAACATCATCCAAAGCGGAAGATACCTTGTAGGTACCGTCCACATTGACGCAGAATTTCTCGGTGGCCTCCAGTGCATAGACTGCGTTCTGGTGCAGGGTAGAAAAACGGTCGTTCTGGAAGTACTGCGACGCGAAGCTCAGGAACACGATGCCCAGAAAGCCAATGGTCAGCAAAATCAGACCCGTGCTGGCGAAGAAGTATTTTCGGAATAAACTGCGCTGTTTCATGGCGGCTTATTCTTTCACTTCAAATTTGTAGCCGACACCCCAAACGGTTTTCAGCATCCATTTATCGGAGACGCCCTCCAGTTTCTCACGCAGACGTTTGACATGGACGTCAACGGTACGGGAGTCACCGTAATACTCGAAGCCCCAGACCTCATTGAGCAGCTGATCGCGGGTATAAACACGGTTTGGATTGCTGGCCAGATGATAGAGCAGTTCCAGTTCCTTTGGAGGAGTGTCAACTACTTTGCCATCTACTTTCAGCTCGTATTTGGTCATGTTAACGGTCAGTTTTTCGTAGCTGACCTCTTTGACATCAGGCTCGGAAGAGGTTTTTCCGCTGCGGCGCAGCACTGCTTTGATGCGGGCAACGATTTCTTTGGTCTCAAACGGTTTTACCACATAGTCATCAGCGCCCAGTTCCAGACCGAGAACCTTGTCGAAGGTCTCGCCTTTGGCAGTGAGCATGATGATCGGGCAGTTGGATCTCTGACGGATCTCTCGGCAAACCTGCCAGCCGTCCAGTCTTGGCATCATGATGTCCAGCAGCACGATGTCAGGGGTATCTGCATTGAATTTTTCCATGGCATCCACGCCGTCGCAGGCGAGAGTCACAGAGTAGCCTTCTTTTTCCAGATAGAGGCGAAGCAGTTCCGCAATGTTACGGTCGTCATCAGCGACCAGGATTTTTTCCATAGACATAAATGTTCCTCCTCGTATGTATATTCACCTTAACAGGATCGATGTTTTATGGACAGGATCTCTTAAGTTTATAGTATACCACAAAACTGAAAGTAAATTAAAATCTTTTGAAAAGAAAATGGTTTTTTCGAGAAAAAGACAGGATTCGCCATCTTCTGATGATATTATAGCGGTTTTAGCAGGAAAAATGATGAAAAATTTTTTAACATTACTCGCTTTTCCCGTGAACGACTCTTGCCGTTGTGCCGCGGAAAGGGTATAATAATGAGAGTATTTCTCTATGAAAGGAAATTGAGCTATGAAATTAGGTATGGTGGGTCTTCCAAACGTCGGCAAGAGCACCCTTTTTAATGCAATTACAAACGCAGGCGCACAGTCTGCAAACTATCCGTTCTGCACCATCGAACCAAACGTAGGTACCGTTGCAGTTCCTGATAAACGTCTGGACAAACTGGCAGAAATGTATGAGCCTGAAAAATTCACCCCTGCTGTGATCGAGTTTGTTGACATCGCAGGTCTGGTAAAAGGCGCATCCAAAGGCGAAGGTCTGGGCAACAAGTTCCTGTCCAACATCCGCGAAGTGGATGCGATCATCCACGTTGTTCGCTGCTTCGAGAATGACGAGATCATCCACGTTGACGGCGAGATCGGTCCTTCCCGCGATATTGAGACCATCAATCTGGAGCTGGTGTTCTCCGATATCGATATTCTGGACCGTCGCATCGATAAAGCAACCAAAGCTGCAAAAGGCGACAAAAAATATCTGGCTGAAGTGGAACTGCTGAACCGTGTGAAAGCACATCTGGAAGAAGGCAAATCCGCGCGCAGCCTGGAATTCACCGAGGAAGAACAGGAGATCATGTCCGACATTCCTCTGCTGTCCAACAAACCGATCATCTACGTTGCGAACATGAGCGAAGATGACTTCCACAACAACATCGACGGCAACAAATTCTATCAGGAAGTGCTGAAAATCGCTGCAGAAGAACATTCTGAAGTGGTTCCGATCTGTGCAAGACTGGAAGAAGAACTGGCTGACATGGACAAAGAAGACAAGCTGATGTTCCTGTCCGAGCTGGGTCTGGATCAGTCTGGTCTGGATCGTCTGATCCAGGCAAGTTACAGCCTGCTGGGTCTCATCTCCTATCTGACCGCCGGTAAACCGGAAGTTCGCGCATGGACCATCAAAAAAGGTACCAAAGCTCCACAGGCTGCCGGTAAGATCCACAGCGACTTCGAACGCGGCTTCATCCGTGCAGAGGTTGTTGGCTTTGACGAACTGATGGAACACGGTTCCATGGCTGCCTGCAAGGAAAAAGGTCTGGTTCGTTCCGAAGGTAAAGAATACGTAATGAAAGACGGCGACATCGTTCTCTTCCGCTTCAACGTATAGTTTTGAAACAAAAGCACCGCAGTGTAACCTGCGGTGCTTTTTTCTCGTTTATGCAATAAATGAGGAGAAAAACGGCACTGATAAGGTGGAAACAATGTTCTTGAAAATGGTACAAATTCATTACATTTTTGCAAGAAACGTTGATTTTATGTCGTAGGTAGGATATAGTAATACTGAATAACTATCTGTTGTTTTGTACTTACATTTTATATAGAAATGGTTGTGATTAAGAGATGAGAAAAACGAAAATCGTTTGCACCCTGGGTCCTGCCAGCGAGACAGAAGAAATCATTCGCCAGCTGATTGAAGGCGGTATGAATGTAGCCCGCATCAACTTCTCTCACGGCACCCATGAGGAGCATCAGAAAAAGCTGGACATTCTTTTCCGCCTGCGAGAGGAAATGAAAGTTCCTGTGGCTGCCCTGCTTGACACCAAAGGTCCTGAAATTCGTCTGGGTACCTTTGCAAACGGCAGAGAAACTCTGGAAGCCGGCGACAAATTTACCCTGACCACCGAAGCGATGGAAGGTACCAAAGAAAAAGCTTCCATTACCTTTGCCGGTCTGCCTGGTGACGTCAAAGCCGGTGACGCGATTCTGATCGATGATGGTCTGATCGAAATGCGTGTGGACAGCATCGAAGGCTGTGAGATCCACTGCACTGTTCTCAACGGCGGTGAGGTTTCCAACCGAAAAGGCATCAACGTGCCGAATGTTTCCCTGTCCATGCCATACATCAGCGAGCGTGACCAAGCTGATATTCTCTTCGGTATCAAAGCAGGCTTTGATTTTATCGCGGCATCCTTCGTGCGCAACGCACAGGATGTTCAGCAGCTGCGTGACCTGCTGAAAGAAAACGGCGGCGAGAATATCAAAATTATTTCCAAGATCGAAAACGCAGAGGGCGTTAACAACATCGACGAAATCATCCGCGTTTCTGACGGCATCATGGTTGCCCGCGGCGATATGGGCGTGGAAATTCCATTTGAGAAAGTTCCGAAGATCCAGAAAGATATCATCAAAAAGGTTTATTACAGCGGAAAAATGGTCATCACAGCGACACAGATGCTGGAGAGCATGACCGAGAATCCTCGTCCGACTCGTGCAGAGGCGACTGACGTTGCCAATGCGATCTACGACGGTACCAGTGCCATCATGCTGTCCGGCGAGACCGCAGCAGGTAAATATCCGGTAGAAGCAGTTCGCACCATGGCGAAAATTGCGATAGAAACCGAAAATGATATTGACTACAACGGTCGTTTCCGTCGCTTTGAGGAACAATCCATCCGCAATGTTGCCAATGCGATCTCCCATGCAACCTGTACCACCGCTTATGACTTGGAGGCAGCTGCGATCATCACTGTTACCGAGTCCGGTCAGACTGCAAGAATGATCAGTAAATACCGCCCGGAAATGCCGATCGTTGGCTGTACGGTGAATAAAAAAGTGTATCATCAGCTGGCTCTGTCCTGGGGTGTAACTCCTATCCTCTGTGAAGCACAGGATACCGCAGATGCGCTCTTCGACCACGCAGTCAATCGCGCTAAGGAAGAAAAACTGATTTCCGACGGCAATCTGGTGGTTATCACTGCCGGTGTACCGCTGGGTATTCCGGGTACCACCAACATTCTGAAAGTGCAGACCGTTGGCGATGTCATTCTGACTGCAAAAGGTATCGGTAATCAGCACGTCCGCGCAGCAGTTTGTGTTGCAAAGAGTGAAAGCGAAGCAAGACAGAACTTCCGTGCCGGCGATATTCTGGTTATGGATCAGACTTCCAACGCGATTATGGATCTGCTGAAAAAAGCATCCGGTATCATTGTCAGCAGCAAAGATGAGAACTGCCACGCAGCCATCGTCGGCCTGACACTGGATATTCCGGTGCTGGTAGGTGCCTGCAACTGCACCAATGTACTGCGCAGCGGTACCACTATTATTCTGGACGCTGAGAAGGGTATTGTCTGCAATATTCTCGGTTAAATACAGAAAACGAAACATGAGAGAAAAGAGGTAGGATTATGAAAAAAAGAATGTTAGCCCTGCTGCTGGCAGGTATGATGCTGCTGAGCGCCACCGCTTGTGACAGCCGTGAACAGCCGGAAGTAGAAGAGCCGGAAGCTCCTGTTGAGACTCCTGCAGAACCTCCAAAAGAGGAAGAAAAGAAACCGGAAGAAAAACCGGAGGAAGAAGAGAAGGAAGTTGAACTGGAAATTCCGGATCGAAAAGAACAGCTGAAAGCTGATATTGGAAAAAATCCGGATATCGTCGGCTGGCTGCAGATTCCCGACACAAAAGTTGATGCTCCGGTTGTACAGGGCAACGATAATAACTACTATCTGCGCAGAACCTACTACGGTGAAAATGACAAACTGGGCTGCTACTTTGCCGACTTTGAGGGCACATTCGGTGCGACTGCTGACGAACTGATGCGTAATACTGTTATCTACGGTCATAATATTGACTACGGTGCAGGCGCTGCACTCTTTGCTCCTGGCGCTAATGTCGGAACCGATGAAGTCGATGAAAAAGACGGCGAGCGTTTCAGCCAGCTGTTCCACTATGCGGACATTGAGTGGGCAAAGGAACATCCTTATCTGTACTTCCATATGCCGGAAGAAGAACTGACCTGGGAAGTATTCGCAGTATCCTATGTACCGACCAACTTTAACTACATCCAGATTCTGAAAGACAGCAAAGTTTCCAAAACCGAGCAGATCACCCCGGAACAGATGATGACCATTGTTGAAGGTGCACGCGCGCGCTCCGAGTTTGATTATGATGTAGAGGTAAATGAGGACGACAAGATTCTGACTCTGTCTACCTGTACCTATAAATTTGGTAAAAATTCCAACATTCGTTTTATCATCATGGCAAAACTGGTGACCGAGGATGATACTCTGGTTGAGACTGCAAACATCATTCCAAATGCAGATAAAGTTGCTGCAAAATAGAGGTAAACAATGAAAAAAAGAATTCTTGCACTGCTGTTGGCGGCAGTTATGCTGCTTAGCTTGAGCGGCTGCGACAGCAGAGAGAAGCCTGAGCCGGAGGAGACTCCGAATCAGGAAGAGGTTCAGACTCCGGAAGTGAAACCGGAGGAGCCGGAAGAAAAACAAGAGGTCGAAGAGGAGATCGTCATTGAAAAACCGGAGCTGGGTGAAGAGATCGCTGAGCTGAAAGCAAAGAATGACGATGTTGTGGGCTGGCTGCAAATTCCGGACACGGAAATTGACAATGCGGTCGTACAGACCACCAACAACGAGTTCTATCTTCGAAAAGATGAGCTGAAACAGTACAGCTGGACCGGCTGCTATTGGATCGACTTTGAGTGTACAGTCGGCCCGACTGCAGAAGATTTGGGACGTTCCACCGTTATTTACGGTCATAACGTAAACTACGATGACGGTAAGGATAAGGAGCGTTTCAGCCAGCTGTTCCACTTTGCAGATGAACAGTGGGCAAAGGAGCACCCTTACATCTATTTCTCCACCCCGGAGGAGGACATGGCTTGGGAAGTGTTCGCTGTGGCCTACACCACCGATGACTTCAACTATATTCAGGTGCTGAAAGACCGTAAGGTTTCCAGCGAGCAGATCACCGAAGCGCAGATGATCAATATCGTCAACGAGGCGCGTGAACGCTCTGAATATGACTATAATGATGTGGAAGTCAACGGCGATGATAAAATCATCACTCTGTCCACCTGCTCCTACAAGTATGGCCGACGCAATGACGTACGTTTCATCGTTATGGCGAAGCTGGTGACCGAGGAAGATACTCCTGTTGAGACTGCCAACATCACCATCAACGAAGACAAAAAAGAAGTACAGTAATGAAAGAAAACAGCCGACTGTGAGAACAGTCGGCTGTTTATTTTTATAAATGCACAATACGGTCGCAAAGGGCTTCCGCTTCTTCTTGACGGTGGGTGATGAGCAGCAGCTGTTTACCTTGGGTGGCAGCGTTTACGACCTGCAAACAGTGCTTCAAAGTCGCTTCATCGAGACCTTGGAACGGTTCGTCCAGCAGGTAGAGGTCGCCGCCGTAAGCTAAGGTCCTGGCGATGGCGAGACGGCGATTCATGCCACCACTAAGCTGCAGAGGGGTCTTGTGGGCAGCATCAGACAAGCCCAATAAGTCCAGCCAGTGAGGAACTTCATGTCGACGTTCTGCAGGAAGCACCAGCTTCAGATTATCTTCCGCACTCAGCTGCGGGAGCAGGCGGTTTTCCTGAAAAAGAACGGCGATACGCTTGTTTTCCAGACCATGAATTGAGCCGGAGTCCAGTTCCTGCAAACCGCAGAGTGCGCGGAGCAGCGTCGTCTTTCCTCGGCCGGAAGGAGCGAAGAGACAGACCCGTTCCGCAGGCTGAATATCCAGAGAAAAGTCCTTGATGATATACTGTTTGTCAAATCGGATAGATATATTACGGATAGAAATCATTTTTCCTCTCCTTTCGCCAGCAGAAAGCGTCGATTGACCTGATTCATCAGCCGCAGGAGGAGTTTTTCCAGCAGCATGGACAGGAGAATGACCACCAATGTCCACGCAAAGAGCTCGGGAATTTCAACGTAGATTTTCGCATCGTGGATCTGCCGTCCGATGGCAAGCTTCGGTAAGCTCAGAATTTCCGCTGCAATACCGGATTTCCATGCGAAGCCCATACCATTGACGCAGGCAGAGCTGAAGTACGGAAGTACAGCAGGGAAGTAAAGGAAGCGAAGTTTTTTCCAGAAGGAAAGGTGGTAAACTTCGGCCATTTCCAGCAGTTGTCGATCGGTGCTTCGGATGCCCTTGTAGACATTCTCATAAATCATGGGCAGTACCATGAGAAAGCTGATGAATACCGGCAGCCACATGGATGGAATCCAGACCCAAGCCAGAATGGTGAAGGAAGCCACCGGTGTAGCTCGAATGATGCTGATTGGTGGATGCAGAAAACTGCGCACGGCAGGGATCGCCGCTGCAACAGAGGCGAAAAGACAGCCTAACAGCACAGCCAGACCGAAAGCCAGCAGTATTTTGCCCAGAGATGCTGCTACCGTCGTCCAAAACAGGCCGGTTTGAGCAAGATTGAGGAGGGTTTTCAGCACCTGCAGCGGAGACGGCAGCAGCAGTGGTTTGTTGATTCGGACGCAGCAAAGCTGCCACAGCATGAGCCATGCCGCAGCAGCAATGCATAAGGTAGAAATGGAGTTGTCTTTTTTAGCGTTTGTAGTAGAATGCTTCATCCGGTACGGCTCCTCCGACGGATTTTGGATTTGCTTCAAAGAGGATCTGCAGACAGCCGCTTGCAATCTTCTGCATTTCGTCGCCTTCGATAAAGACGATGTTGCACTCAGGGATCGCTTTTTCGGCTACGGCAGCTTTGATGATATCGAATTTCTCGGAGATCTGTGCAGCCTCAGTAGGATTGGCATTGACATAATCCACAGATTCTTTATATTCGTCCAGGAAGGCATTGAGAGCTTCCGGATTGTTTTCGGCAAATTCTTTGCGAACGATGACACAGCCCATGGTCAGGTCGCTTTCACCGTTAACTGCTTTGTTCCATTCTTCTGTCACATCCAAAGCGACGCGGATGTTTTCGTTCTGCGCGAGAACGGAGGTCACAAATGGCTGCGGCAGCATGGCGATGGTAGCGTCACCGGACAGCAGCATTGGCGGAACTTCGGAGTGTTCGGATTTGTATTCCACAGTAACGGAATCGCTGAGACCATTTTTCTCAAGGATCATGTTCAGCGCATATT
Organism: Oscillospiraceae bacterium; assembly: GCA_017439985.1. Lineage (GTDB taxonomy): Bacteria > Bacillota > Clostridia > Oscillospirales > Ruminococcaceae > Negativibacillus. The sequence goes on along the minus strand of JAFSIC010000007.1, from coordinate 122,720 downwards.
CCGGGGTGGAACCCTGACCGGTAGCAACCAGGGATTTTCCAGCCAAATCTTCAATGGACTGAATGCTTTCGCCATTTTCCAAAATATACAGAACACCAAGGGTGTTCAGAGCAGCCAGCTGTACGCCGCCTTCGGTCTTCTTGTAGAGGGTTGCGCCTACGTTGGTTGGAACAGCAGCGATATCCAGCTCACCGGTAACGATTTTGCCCACGATCTCATCTGCGGCGCCTGCCAGCAGGAATTCGTAGTCATTGGCAGTGGTCTGATTTTCGTCCCCTTCCATCAGCATCAGCATACCCAGAGAGGTTGGACCTTTCAAGCCGGCAATATTGATGACAGGGCGTTCCGCAGGCTCAGCAAGCGGAGTTTCTGCAGGAGCCTCAACAGGAGTTTCGCTTGGTTTTACAGCAGGAGCTTCCGGTTCTGCTGTGCCGGCAGAGCAGGCTGTCATAGAAAGGCACAGAACCGCGGAAAGCAGCAGTGCCACAAAACGTTTTGCTTTCATAAATAATTCCTCTTTTCACAAAAATAGTTGGGAGTTATCGCTCGGACCAGCGTTCCAGCGCTGAGATATCGGTGATTTCCAGCAGTTTGCCGTCTTTCTTCAGCAGTCCCTCAGCTTCCAGTGCATCCAATGCGCGGTAGAGAGAGCTTCTGCCCAAATCCAGCATCTCTGCCAGTTTTGCATAGCTGACAGGCATGCGGAAAGGATTGCTCCGTTCTGCCTGTTCCAAGAGCCAAAGCGTCAGCTTTTCCTCAGCGGAAACGGCGGTAAACTGGTCGATCTTCCGATTAAGGAAGTGAATGCGGGAGGCAAGGAAGGCAATATAGTTCAGGCTGATTTGCGGTTCCTCGCGGAACAGGCGGATCATGGATTCACCGGAAAGAAAAGCTACCAGACAGTCGCTTTTTGCTCGGATCGTGGTCACATAGCGTTTGGATTGACTGAACAGAGTTGCCACACCGAAGCAGCTGCCTGCCTCGAAGGTGTTGAGAATGACAGTGCCTTTGCTTTTCTCAGCAACGGCAGTACCGCTCAGAAAGAGACCGATGCGTTCCTCGAAATGGTCGGGAGAGTAAATGATCTCATCCTTTCGGAAGGAGCAGAGCAGGACTTCCCGTTCCAGCAGTTCTGCCAAACGTGACAGGGCTACAGACCGGAAGATGGGGTTCTGTGCTGCAAGCTGAAGTTGTTCTTCCGTTAAAGAATGTTCCGTCCGTTTCATGTGTTAGCCTCCAGTTTTGTCCCAAATGGTACACTTATTATAGCGTGTTTGAGCGTATTTGTCAACAGATGTGAGAAAAAGTGATAAAAATAACAAAACCTCCGATCTATTATCGGAGGTTTTGCTGTGCTGGTTTAGTCTAATTCCAGCATACCGGTGTACAGCTGGTAGTACTTGCCGCCTTTTGCGATCAGCTGGTCGTGGTCGCCGCGTTCGATAATGCGGCCCTGTTCCAGCACCATGATGGCATTGGCGTTGCGAACGGTGGACAGTCGATGTGCGATGACAAAGACGGTGCGTCCTGCCATCAGCTGGTCCATACCTTTGTTGATAAGGGACTCGGTTCGGGTATCGATGGAGGAAGTTGCTTCGTCCAGAATCAGCACCGGAGGATCGGCAACAGCGGCTCTGGCGATGGCCAGCAGCTGACGCTGACCCTGGCTCAGGTTGGCACCATCAGAGGTCAGGACGGTGTTGTAACCCTGCGGCAGATGCATGATGAAGCCGTGAGCATTGGCCAGTTTTGCTGCAGCGATGACTTCTTCGTCGGTGGCATCCAGGCGACCGTAGCGGATGTTTTCCATGACAGTACCGGTGAAGAGGTGGGTATCCTGCAGTACCATCGCCATAGAGCGGCGCAGATCATCCTTACGGATTTTCTGGATGTTGATGCCATCGTATCGGATTTTACCGGAATCCAGCTCGTAGAAGCGGTTAAGCAGGTTGGTGATGGTGGTTTTGCCTGCACCGGTGGAGCCGACGAAGGCGATCTTCTGACCCGGCTTTGCGTAAAGGCTCAGATTGTGGAGAACCGTCTTGTTCGGCACATAGCCGAAGGTCATATCTTCGAACACAACGTCGCCCTTCACTTCAGTGTAGGTGAGAGTGCCGTCATGATGTGGATGTTTCCATGCCCAGATGCCGGTACGCTCGTTGGTTTCGATCAGATTACCGTTTTCGTCCTTCTTAGCATTGACCAGAGTGACGTAGCCGTCGTCCTGTTCTTTTGGGGCGTCAATGAGAGCGAAGATGCGCTCTGCACCGGCTAAAGCAGCGAAGATGTTGTTGAACTGCTGAGAAATCTGAGTGATCGGCTGAGAGAAAGAGCGGGTGTACTGGAGGAAAGATGCAATGGAACCGATATCCAGCATACCGTTGATGGCCATAACAGCGCCTGCAGCGGCAGTGATGGCGTAGTTGAAGTAGGAAATATTGTTCATGATCGGCATGAGGATATTGGCGCTGGTGTTTGCGGAGGTCGCAGCCTGACGCATTTCCTCATTGAGCAGGTCGAAGCGCTCCTTTGCTTCATCTTCGTGACAGAAGACTTTCACGACCTTCTGACCTTCGATCATTTCTTCGATATAACCGTTGACCGCGCCGACCGCCGCCTGCTGGCGTTTGAAGGCTCTGGCAGAGCGTCCGCCGATGGTCTTAATGATGTAGAAGATCACAAAGAGCATGGCAACGATGAGAAGAGTCAGGATTGGGCTGATGATGAGCATCATCACAAAGGTGCCCACAACGGTGACAGAGGAGGTGATGATATTGGTTAGACCGCTGGAGATCATCTCGCGGACAACGTCAACGTCGTTGGTATAGCGGCTCATCAGTTCGCCGTGAGTGTGAGTATCGAAGTAGGAGATTGGCAGATCCTGCATCTTATTGAACAGGTCTCGGCGGATGGCATTGAGGGAACTGTTGGAGATGGTGACCATCAGGCGGTTCACAACATAACCTGCTACGACACCGGACAGATACACGATGCCAAGGAAAGTCAAGGCCTGCAGCAGACCGGACAGATTCGGATCATTCTGCCCAATAAACGGAACGATATGGTCGTTGATCAGAGGTTTCAGCATATAAGTGCCGATGATACCGGCGGTGGAGCTGATGATAAGGCAGAAGGCAACGACCAGAAGCAGCCATTTGCTGCCTTTCATATAGGAGAAGACGCGAGCCAGCGCCTTCACAGGATTGGTAGGTTTCTGATAACCGTGACGTGGCGGCATTAGGCTTTCGCTCCTTCCTGTTGAGATTCATAAACTTCGCGGTAGATTTCGTTGGTTTGGATCAGTTCCTCGTGAGTACCGATGCCGTTGATTTTGCCATCATCCATGACAATGATCTTATCCGCATCGGAAACAGAGGAAATACGCTGTGCGATGATGATGGTGGTGGTATCTTCCAGTTTCTCGCGGAACGCAGCGCGGATTTTTGCGTCAGTGGCGGTATCGACTGCGGAGGTGCTGTCGTCGAGAATGATGATTTTTGGCTTTTTCAGCAGGGCTCTTGCAATACACAGACGCTGTTTCTGACCACCGGAAACATTGACGCCGCCCTGTCCCAGATCGGTTTCGTAGCCTTCCGGGAAGGAGGTGACAAAGTCGTCAGCCTGTGCAGCTTTGCAGGCTTCGCGAATCTCTTCCACAGAAGCATCGGCATCGCCCCAACGCAGGTTGCTGTTGATGGAACCGGAGAAGAGGACATTTTTCTGCAGAACCATGCCTACCGCTTCGCGGAGAGTGTCCAGTTTGTAGTCGCGGACATCGTGACCACCCACCAGTACGCGGCCACTGAGACAGTCGTAGAGGCGTGGGATCAGCTGAACGAGTGTGGTTTTGGATGAGCCGGTGCCACCGATGATACCGATGGTCTCACCGGATTTGATCTCCAGATCAATGTTATCCAGAACGGTATTGTTAGGGTCTTTGTAGTAGGAGAAGGATACATTCTCAAAGACGATGGAGCCATCTTCCAGCTGTACATCAGCAGAAGCGTGCTCGTCATTGATGTCGATTTCTTCCTTCAGAACTTCAGCGATACGCTGCATGGATGCGCGGGACATGACCAGGTTGATAAAGATCATGGTGATCATCATCAGAGAGGACAAAATCTGGGTCACATAGCTGATGAAGGCCATCAGGTCGCCGGTCTGCATACTGCCAATCATGATCTGCTGTCCGCCAAACCAGAGAATGGCGATAATACAGGAATAAATGGTGATCTGCATGATCGGGCCGTTGAGGGCAAGGATTTTTTCTGCACGGATGGAGTAATCCTGCAGTTCATCCAGTGCCTCATCAAACTTTTCAATCTCATGGTCACCGCGGACAAAGGCTTTTACCACGCGGATCGCTACCAGATTTTCCTGTACAGTAGCATTCATGAAGTCAAACTTCTGCATCATAGCGCGGAAGCGCGGATATGTTTTGGTGGCGATGGTGCCAAGGCATACAGCAAGGAACGGAATGGCAACCAGGAAAATCGTAACCAGACTGGAATTGATACGGAAGGCCATGAAAGTAGCAACTACCAGCATCAGAGGAGCGCGCACCATCATACGCAGGGTCATCATGAAGGCCATCTGCACGCGGTTGACATCGGTAGTCAGTCGAGTTACCAGAGAGGAGGTACTGAATTTATCGATGTTGGCAAACGAATAGTCCTGAATACGGCTGAACATGGCTTTGCGCAGTTCGGCAGCGAAGCCCATACCGGCTTTTGCACCGAAAATAGAGGCCAAAGCACCGAAAGCCAGAGAGCAGAGCGCCATGAGCATCATGCTCAGACCGACAGCAAGGACATATTTGATATTTTGGTCGGGAATACCGATATCCACGATGTTGGACATCAGCACAGGGATACGGGTCTCCAGCAGAACCTCACCGACAATACACAGCGGCGTCAGAACAGCAAAGAGCCAATATTTTTTTGCATAGGGAAGAAGTGTTTTCAGCAATCGGATCCCTCCTTGTTTTTATTTGCGGAATGGCCGCATTCCAACTCTTTCATCATGCAGATCAGTGCATGGTTGCTGACATTTTTCATCTCATCACTGGTAAGGTTGTTGATAAGACGAGTCAGGAACGAGGACAGGAGAACCAGTTCCTCTTCGGTAAAACCGGCATAAAGCTGTTGATCCAGATTATCGAACAGATGCTTGCACTGTTCGGCAACCTCAAGACCTGCCTCGGTGATGGTCAGACGGTTCTGGCGCATATCATGTTCATCGGCTTCCTTTTTCAGAACGCCGTCACGCACCATGCGTTTGACCATGACAGCAATGCTGGGCGGGGATACTTTCATAAAATCGGCAACATCCTTCTGGGTGCAGCTGGGATTCTTGGAAATATAACGCATGACCGGCAGCTGAGAGAGGAAGATACCATCTCTGGTTGCGGCACGCTGAGTAAAGATGCGGCGCATCAGACTGATTTTATCCAGGTCGTGAGACAGCTGTTGCTGGAGAGTCAGCATGTGAATTCAAGCCTCCTTTATAATCATTTAAGTGCCTAATAATTAGACAGCTAACTATTAGTATACCCAATCACTTGGAGAAGTCAAGGGGCAGAGGGGAATGTTTACAAATAAAAAAAGACCGATCCGTTCGGATCGGTCTTTTCAGCCGTTATGGTGTCTTGCAGCTTATATGGCGGCAGAACGTACAGGGCGCAGTAACTTTTTGCTGTGAGTAAACAATGCTTGCGCCCTGACGCATTTATGCAGATGCATAAATGCGCGATGCTTTGATCGAATCGAGATGATTCCAAAGAACCCACGCAGAAAAACAAAAAACCTGTCCAGATGGACAGGTTTTTTGTTTATATGGCGGGAACGTGTGGGAATCGAACCAAGAAAGTCCGTTTTTTTCTACAAATAAACTATAAAATTATAGCATCGGTGGGAAATAGTGTGGTCAAGAAAATGGAGCGGGTTTCCTTCTGAAAACACAAAAGTGTGGTCAATTGTGTGGTCAATCTAAGCTTTTTTCTTCCGTTGCAGCAGCTCCAGAAATCGTCTATCAATAGCCACCTGCACCTCGCTCTGATCACTGCTTAAGGCGTGTCCATAAATGCCGAAAGTATCCATCTGTACGGAGTGGCCCACCAGCTCCTTAACCATCCCCTCCGGTAATGTCTTAACGATACTCACAAAGGTATGGCGCAGGCCGTAAGGCGTTACAGGCGTGATATCGTGATACTTACAGTATTTCTTCAAATGGCTGTTATACATCGTCTGGGAAGCCATAGGGAACATTTCTTCCGTACCTACAGAAGCGGCTTGTCGCTCCCAGCACTCCTGCGCCAAGGAACTGAGAACTACCTGACGCTTGGCATTATCATTTTTGCCGCCGGTGATCTCGCCCATCTCATTGAGAGACCGCTGCACATGGATCACGTTGCCTTTGCGGTCAGACTTTCGGAGGCCCAGCAGCTCCCCGGGGCGTAAACCGGTCAACACCTGCAAGCGGAATCCCTCTATAAATTGCTCCTGTTGGAGCTGTCCGAAGTAGGGAGCCATATCCTCTGCAAAGAGTACTGCCAGTTCCTCAGGCTGCAGGATCTCCTTGCCTTTCTTTACGGCCTGTGCGGGAATAATGAGATCTTCTGGTAAGTATGTGGTCAATTTAGACTTTCTGCAGAACTTCAAAAAAGAAGTCATATCGGAACGGAGATTGCAAAGGCTTTTTTTCGCAAGGTTTCCTTTGCTGTATGCCTGATTGATTACTGTTTGCAGTTTCTGATCGGACAGTGCAGAGATCTTCACTGAGCCAATAACAGGAATGATCCAGTTTTTCCAGCGGTATTCGATAGGCTGCCAGTTGCTTTTGCTGGTGCGTTGTTTTAAGTCCTCCATATAGAGCCGGTACGCCTCTGAGACCCTGCGGGAGCCGTTTTCAATGCCATCGTCCAGCCAAGCGTCTGCCTTGGCGTTTGCCTCTCTCTGGCCTGTTCTGCCCGGCTTGGAGCTGTAAAAGGTTTTGCGGACACCGTCTGATTGTACATTGATACGCCAACGCTGTTCTTTTTCGTTCCAAACGGCTGTATTTGTGCGTTTTCCCATGAAAAAACCACCTTTCTGAGTATGCAGTTGCAAGCCTACCCGAAAAGTGGTACAATACAAAGTGCAAGGGTTGTATTGCCACATACAGGTAAGCAATCTATTGGATCCTCGTTCCTGCGCCAACAGGAGCGGGGATTTTTCTATTTTTACGGCTTTACACCGGATAATGTGAAGAATTGGAGTGAATTACTGTTTTTTGGAATTAGACTTTTCGGAGAAACCGTGTGAAGAACCAGCGGCACGCATACCTAATTCCATAGCAGCAATGAAAGCTGCTTTTGCTTCTGGCGTCATCGGTTCACCCTCAAAATTCAAGTCATCACCACTTTTAAGAAGGTTATTTAAGCCTTGCAAAAGTTCCGCCATGTCACACTCGGATTGCTGGTAATGCCACATAAATAACTTTTTTTCAAGTTCATGACGTATAGTTTTTGGAGTTATAGCTGGTCGTGTCATTGGAACGTCGTACCCAAGTAGCCAGGCTTCAGAGACATTGAACACATGTGCTATTGAAATAATATCGTTGGCAGTTGCTATAGAATTCCCTTTATCAGTTAAAAAGAGTTTTAACTTATTAGGTTCTATGTCTACCAGAGGTTGTAATTCATCTAACGTAATATCGAGAGATTCAACAAGTTCACAGAAACGAGATGAGAAGGAGGTTTTAGTGATTGTAGGAACAGGTTCGATCAAATCAGATTTTTGTATACCAAAATAACCTGCTAATCGCTCTATTTTATCCATGCGAGGATATTTTTTACCATTTACCCAATCAGAGAAAGTATAATAGTTAAAACCCAGAGCGTCGCAAATCTCCTTGCGGCTTTTTTGGTTCAGCTCCATATATCTTTTCAGATTGGCAGAAAAAATAGCTTTATTATCCACAGTATCACCACCTTTCAATTACTATTATACACTTTAAGCACAAAAAAACAAGTAGAAAACAAAAAATATTGTGCTTAAAGCATTGACAAAAGGTGCTTTGTGGTATATTATGAAATTGTGCTTAAAGCATAATTAGAAAGGAGCGATTATATGTCAATTCATCTCAAAGCGGCAAGAGTAAATGCAGGTATGACACGTGAAGAAGCCGCAAAATCTCTCGAAATCAATAAAAATACGTTGGCAAACTATGAGGCATACAGAACAATCCCAGATGTTACAACGGCAAAACGCATTGCCGCCCTTTACGGCTTGACAGTTGATGATATTATTTTTGCAATATAGTTGTGCTTAAAGCACAAAGGAGCTGATACTATGCCAAACATTGAAACCATGAGCCAGCGAATGAGTGAAGCCAGGCAAACACAGGGCCTTAGCTTCGTGGAGCTGGCAGAGCAGACCGGCCTTAGTGTGTCCAGTCTGCAGAGATATGAGCGGGGCGAAGTCGAAAACATCCCGCTCCATAAAGTGGAGCTGCTTGCCACCGCTCTGAAAATCACACCGGCCTTTCTGATGGGCTGGGAGAATCCCAACGGAGAAACCAGAGAACACGCTGTAGGCGAGATCTGCGAAGCTCTGACACGGCTTTCCTACAAGAAGCTGCGTTTGATCCTGCTCTTTGTCCGCAGTCTGTCCGAAGCAGAATAGGAGGAAATAACCATGTATGTGACCCTTGCCTTGCTCATCCTGTTTTTCATTCTGCCAGTGTGGGGCGGCTATACCGGCGACAATATGCTGTTGTGGCTGCTGATCACCTTGGCTCTGATCGGCACGGCCGGGGCCTGTATGTGGCTGGAATATAGAAAACAGGAGGTAAAATCATGCGTTTACACAATGCAAAAACAGAAGAACAGGGCTTCGTAGAGGAGGTTCTGAGAATCAACAGGGAAACCAATGGCCCAGAGCCATCGGCTACGCTTTCGGAGCTGGCTGCCATTTATGCCAGGGCGATCTACCGAGCCTATAACGAGGGCTATCAAGATGCCCTGAAGGACTGCAGAGGAAAGGCGGTGCTGGCATGATATACGATAAAGATAAAGAGCCAGCGTGCATTTCCAATGCGTACAGGATCAATGGAGGGGCTTACAATCCCTCTAAACCTGTAAGAGATCTTGCTGGCATAGAAGCACGGCATACATACAGAATTCCGGAGGATGGGTTTGCTTTTATTTTTACAGAAAAACGAGAAAATACGCACAACTTCATTCCGGGTGATTTGCTTATCGTGGATCCGGAGCAGAAAACGGATGGCTTAGTTGCTGTGTTATTTTCGGGAAGAAACTGGGCTGAATTGCGCGATATGATAACCTATAACTCACAGGAACGGGCATTTATGCCGATTATAGACGGAGTACCGATAATATATGAGAATGTTGATACCCCGGAATCGGAGCGGGTGAGGGTTTTAGGGCGCGTTTGCCGCCTGTTCCGCTCCCTTGAAGATGTATACACAGAAAACAAGGAGGAATCGAAGAATGAAAAGGCATGATTATATCTTAAACGAGCTGAAAAAGAATGATGTTGACCGTCCTTTCCTGTGCCAACAGCTTGATCGCAGCCATTCCTATGTGTCTCTGCGCTTTAATGGAAAAGGCTCCTTCACATTGGAAGAAGCCTACAGAATCATGGAGCTGGCAAATGTACCACCGGAAAATATTTATAGAGCGTTTCCACCAGGCGGAATTCCTGCGACAGCCAGACAGCAAAAGCCGCGACTGCGCATTGTGAGCTACGAAAGGAGAAGGGCATAATGGAGAACCATACAGAAATCGCTTTTACTATTAACGGCGTGGAGTTTCGTGCAAGTGGTATTGATATTACAGAGCTACTCCATGCACTACCAGCACCAAAGAAACGCAAAAGGAAGATCAGGCAAGAGCAGAAAAAAGCCCGCAGAAAAAATAGAGAATAGAAAAAGAGCCTTACACCAGCACAGCGTAAGGCTCCACAGTTCTCAACACAATCAAATAACCTATAAAGGCAATCAGAAAAGCGTTAGAAATGTATAAGTAGCAAGTACATTATAACGCTTTTCTGATCTTTTTGCAACTCCCCCAGAAATGGGGGAAAGCGGCTTGATAGAAGTATTGACATTCCGACACACGAGGGGCAGAAAAGCGCATGAAATACCTAAAAAAGACATACAAAGCAGGGAACACAATAGAGGTACAAAAGACCTATTCCGCAGTATGGGGAAGATCTCTGACTAAAGCAGGAAAGACCGGAAAAAGCCGGCTGTCTGTGCAGCAGTATAATGACCGTGTTGCGGTGCGTAACTGTACAAGGAGTATCAACGCCAATTTTAAGCCGAAAGATTTGTTTCTTACTCTGACCTATCGTAGGGGCAGTAAAATCACACCGGAAGAAGCTCAGAAGCACAGAGAAAAGTTTCTGAGAAATCTACGTCGTTATTTCTTTAGGCAGGGAGAAGAATTGCACTATATTGGCACTATCGGCGTAGGGGAGCGGGGAGCAATCCATCATCATATTATCATTGATTCGATGGATCCAAGGGAACTGCAGCAGTTCTGGCCCTATGGGCGTGTAGACTGCCAGCCGCTCCATGAAGATGGGGAATACTCAAAATTAGCTGCATACATCTGCCACCAAAACAGAGAGTATAAGGGGCAAAAAATCGGCGGGAAACGCTGGTACTGCAGTAAGAACTTGATAAAACCCCAGGCGTTTGTGGAAGAGGTCAGCGCAAAGGAATGGAGAGAACCGCCGCAGCCGGTAAAAGGTTATATTATTGATCCAGACAGCATAGAAGCAGGATATAACCCAGTTACAGGGATTCCATATCTCTTTTACCGCATGATTAAAATACCGCCGAAAAGCCGTGTGATAGCTCCAGACGGTACAATCCTGAAAGCGGACGCAGCCGAAAAGTGGCTGCGTGAGCGGAACAGGGAAGAGATAAAAATGTATCATAAAGCCAGACGATGGCGGCGCGGTACATAACAGTCCCACTATATTGTGTTTCCTCTGATGAAAGGCAGGGGAGTGTATGCAATACAGCCATGAACAGCAAAAGGAGCTGGCCTTGAATGCCCAACAGGGAGATAAGGAAGCATTGCAACAGCTCTGGGAGAGTGTTTATTTATTACTCTTCCGGATTTGTTTGCGCTGCTATTATTCCTGCAAGGAACAGGCCGACCGCTCCGGAGCTACATCTGATGATTTCCTGCAAATCTCTTATTTTGCTTTTCTGGATGCCGTGAAATGGTATGACCCAGTCAAAGGTTACACTTTTACTGCTTTTCTCAAATATCCGGTAAAGAATCATGTTAACTCTTTATTAGGCATTAGAAGCCATTACAGGGACGCTCTAAACTATGCGGATAGCCTTAATGAGCCGCTGGACGGAGAGGACTCCAACGGAGCGGAACGCCTTGATATGGTAGCTGACGAAATAGACTGTTATGAGCCAGCAGAGGAAAGGGTTTACCGTGAACAGCTCCATAAAGCTGTAATAAAATGCCTTGATCAATTACCGGAGCGGGAAAGCCGAGCAATCACTGGGCTTTATCTTGAAGGAAAAACGCTACGAGAAATGAGCGCAGAAATGGGTCTTTCTCCGGAGCGGATCCGGCAAATAAAGTCCCACGGATTTCGAACAATTAGGCGGACAAAAGACCGTGGGCCGTTCCAAGGCTTCTATGAACTGTATGAATCAGTGCAAGAAAATAATGCGTATAAGCGTACCAGTTGGAGTGCCTACAAATACTATGGAGCTTCCTCCGTGGAGCTAACAGCAGAGAAAATGGAACGCCTCGAAAGAAAATGGCGGGCACGCTTCGGAGATCTTCGCTGGTCTCCTGATCAGAGCGGCAGCCGTCAAGGCTGTGAGGCTTGCAATAAAAACTCCCCCCTTCAATTCAATGGCTGCTCTCAGATCGGGACCGGTGAGGGTAGCTTGAAATAGTGCACGGGTCGCGCGTGTACCCCCTCCCCCATGAAAACCGAATCGAAGAAAGGCTTTGGGGACCGGCGGGGGGAAGTCTTTCTAAGTGTGCGGAGAATTTTCGAAAAGGGGGTAAATCCGGACATTTCGGACACCCTAAAAAGGGGATTGTAAGCCTTAAAAGGTGGTATTTTACACGTTGTAAAAAGGTTGAAATCGCAATGAAACGCAATACATAAAAGGCCCAAATTGAACAAAAAAGTACAACATAAAAAAGAGCGGGATTTCGCCCACTCGTTTGATTGTGGAGCAGGTGCAACGCTCACGCAGTCATATCCAGACAAAAAGGGAAAGCGGGAATGAACTCAAGGGAGTTACAACAGTTCTGGCCCTATGGCCGCATTGACTGCCAACAACTCCATGAAGATGTGGAATGCTCTAAACTGGCTTATATATCTGCCACCAAAGCAGAGGATTTGAAGGTAAGAGAATCAGCGGAAAACACTGGTATTGTAGCATGAATCTGATAAAACCCCAAGCGTTTGTGAAAGAGGTCAGCGCAAAAGAATGGAGAGCGCCGCCGTAAATTGTCAAAGGTTATATCATAAAGCGGGCGGTGGCGACGTGATACATAATAGCTTCTCTCCATTGGGTTTCTTGTGATGGGAAATGGGAAGAGCTGAGGTAGGTTGTAATGCTGCCACGGATTAAAGTGATTGAAAATGGCTGCTTTTCTGATAGTTAAGCCAAAACAGCAAAAAAGCAGATTTTAATTTTCTTTGATTTTTTAGGGGGTATTTTGTAGATCTGACTGATAAAAAAGCACTCCGCTCTTGCGGAGTGCTTTTTATTCTGCTTGTCTAGTTAACTTAGGAGCAGAAAGAGAACGATCAAGAAATTGGGATGCAAGGTCATGGCGCAAGGAGAATGTGCAGTGCTGCTCATATTGATTTCCGAAAACATCTGAAAATATAAGTTGTAAACGACAGTGATCATAATCAAATTGAGGTATAAATGCAATTGAATTGAGGAGCATAAAAGATTTGCTCTCTCCGGACGAATATGAACTGTCGTAAACTAACAAGGGATCTGTATCTGGCAAGCAACCAAGGTACTGAATGTTAATACCAAGATTTAATGCAGCTCCATTTCCAACATTTTTTAATGTAATTTCAGGAAAAGCATAGTATTCTCCTATTAATTCAGGAGACTCAGAACTACGAGCAGGATTTTTATCAGTAGGGAATAGGTATAATGTGGATTTTTTAATTTGAAAGTAATTGGGGACGATCTCTAAGATATTGATATCTGTTTCTTTTTCCTCATCTATATTTTCTTTGATATGGCGTTTTCTAATTTTAAGACTAAACACCGGCATCATATCCAATCTAGCTTGCTGATTTAACTGATAATGAATTGATTTCATTTGTTCCTTATGTTGCCTATGTGAAATATATAAAGCCAATAGGGTGGCTATAGTTCCAATGATACCACTCAAGTACCCTCCCCAGAAATCCAGCCATGCGACATTACCTAATTCTTCAGCTGTGGTAAAACTCTGTGTCATAAATATATGATTGACCAGCCATGGAATACCCAATAAAGCAGAAAGGATAAGAACACAAATGAATAAATAAAATAAGCATTTAAGTCCAGGGTGTTTAGGTTTAGAATCCTGTTTTGTATTACTTTTCATACACACACTCCATTCTACAAATTACAGGTCTATTTTACATGATACCGCATCAAATATCAATTAAACTTCGTGGGAACTCTAAGAAAAAGTCAATTATTTGGAGGTATGCGTACACCTTAAAACCTTACAAAACTTGACATTTTTTCGAGCATTTCGGAGTGAAAACGTAAACGCAAAAAGAGCCCTCAACAGCCAAAAGCTGCCGAGCGCATAGAAAGGAGAGACATTGTTGATTCCAAAAGCAGCACATAGCCTCCACAATAAGCCACTTGCCCGAAAGTGAGAATACAGCCCGATACAGGAAGAAGCCGCCCAACCGAAAAGAAAGGCGGCTTTTTCTATATTTCCCCAAGCGTTTTAATTAAAGATAGAGGTACGCTATTTTTGTTATGGTCTCCCAATAGCTTTCAATAAAACTGATATAGCGACAGATTAGGTATGGAAAATGAACGGATGAAGTAAGGGGAATGTCAGATTATTATTCACTGTATAGATAAAATATTTTATTTGTAATATTCTTCCTGATTTGTGGAATAACATAATATAGTATATGAAATTTTTTGCATCATGAAATCCTTTTAATTCACACGAAAACATGGAAATTTTGAATATTACGAAATGGATTATTGCGTAAGAATAAAAAAGGTGGTATTATATAAATGAAACTCAGTTTTTCTAATTTACTAAGGTTACAGGGAGTGATGAATGTGGAAATAAATAGAATTAAAGTTGGTGGTTTCCGCAATATAACAGACTCTGAGCTTTATTTTGGAGATATGACTGCACTCGTAGGACTGAATGGTTATGGTAAATCTAATGTCATAGATGCTATTGATTTTGGATTTGACTTTATGCAATGTCCAAATCAGATTCGCTCCAAAATGATGGCGAACAAGCAATGTATTCCTATTTTGAAAAAAAATGCGGGGAAAGATTACTCATTTGAAATAGAAGTAGTAATTCGTTCAAAGGAAAAGAGTTACTTTGTTACTTATGGCTACACTTTTGCATGGAAGACAGATCAGTCTCCAGAAAAGATTAAATCTGAATATCTTCATATAAAACTAAATGAGAAAAATCAGAAATATAATACATTCATTACGCGAGATGAAGCAAAGGCTTTTTATAAGACTTCTGAAACCGGAAGATGTAATAAAATCATTTCTATTGAGGATAATGCTTTAGTATTGAATAAACTTCTTGCTTGGGATGGTCTGTTCTATTTAGATATTATTAAGCAACTGAGCAATGCTCAGTTCTTTATTGAGCGTCATTTGGATGCAAGTCCATCGTTTGCACCAGCTCCTTTTGTGATTAAAGGATTTGAAGAACTGGAGCTTCAAGGAATCCAGAGTATTCCGAGAGCAATTTACTTTCTGAAGAAAGATTATAGTGACAAATATGAGCTTCTTATTGATTCCTTCCGACAATTATTTCCGGATGTCCTTGATATTAATGTAAGAGAAATAAAATTGAATCATGAGGCAAAAGTAACTCTTTCGGAAGATGCTCCTTTTATATTCTCAGATAGTATTTATTCAATGAATATCATTGATGATAAGTTGCTTCAGCCAATTGGATTTGAGCATTTATCAGATGGAACTAAGAGAATTTTCTTAATGTTAACTTTCGCAGTGATAGCTGATATTAAAAATCTGTCAATGATAGCTATCGAAGAACCAGAAAACTCTATTCATCCTGGATTATTCCAGAAATATTTAGATGTATTAGGTCAACTGTTGAATAATTGTAAAATCGTATTTACTAGTCATTCTCCTTATATTATTCAATATTTAAATCCTAAGAATATATATATTGGAATGACAAAGGACACTGGTGAAGTTAACTTTAAAAGAATAGCCCCAAATAAGGTTAATTGTCTAATTAACGAAGCGATGGAATACGATCATTCGATTGGAGATTATATTTTTAATTTATTGTCATCATCGGATGCGGATGAATATCTTGCGGAGTACGTTGAAGATAATGGCAGATAAGGTGATTGTTCTATTGGTAGAGGGGCCTACAGAGATAGAATTCTACAAAGCTGTTGTCAAATACGCACATGATAAAATGGGAGTACTCTTGGGATGTTCATTTGAATACAAAGATATGCACGGCATTGGCAATTATAAGAAAGATGCCCTAAGGAAAGTAAAGAAAATACAGCAAGATAATGCAGCGAGTGATATTTATGTGCTGATGTGCATAGATACCGATGTTTTTGAACTGTCAAAAAAACCACCGTTTGATAAAAAGGCTGTTAAAATTGCTTTAGAGGAAGCAGGTGTAAAGCAGGTCCATTATATAGAAGCTAGACAATCTATTGAGGACTGGTTTTTGACAGATCTGACAGGAGTGCTTTCTTATTTAAGACTTCCAGCAGATACAAAGAGACCCAAAGGAAAGGGTCAAGATATACTAAAATCATTATTCAAAAAAGCAAATAAGATTTATGTAAAAGGTGGTAAAACAGAGGGGTTCATCGGTAAATTAGATATTAGTAAAATTATTACTCAACATTGTGAAACGATTAAGCCTTTATGTAAAATTGTGAAGTTTGATTGTCAAAAGATATGCAACAAAAAGAGAGCCGGCTCATAGCGAGCTGGTTCTCTTTTTGTTATTTCCACAAGCGTTTGGATGTATGAGCATACCTAAAAACCTGTCAAAACTTGTCATTTTATTTGTATATATGCATACTGTGGTCAAAAGTGTGGTCAAGGCACATTAAAATAAAAGAAAAAGAACCTAAGAAAGCGCATTGTCATGCGAAATCTTAGGTTCTCTATATGGCGGGAACGTGTGGGAATCGAACCCACCTATGCAGCTACTAACTGCAATTACTGGTTTTGAAGACCAGAGGGCACACCAGCGACCCATCCGCTCCCATATAGCTTGCTCATTGTATCATAGAAATGGACAAAATTCAAGCTATTTTTTCTTGGCAAAATGAATTTTTACAGTTTGCCTGTAAATGTGCGGGCGTCACCCACTTTTTTGGTGATATTCTTTCTATCCCAGTATTCCAGCAGAGCCAGAGTGTATTTTCTGGAGCTGCCCAGCAGGTCACGAACCTCACCGAGGGAGATCTGACCATGCTCGTTAGCGAAGTCCATGGCCAGTTTCAGAGCGGTGTTGTACACGTCCGCATGGTAAATGATCTGATCGGTCAGTTTGATGAGCTTGCCGTCAGTAATGAGGGATTCCAGAACCTGCTTGAAGGATTTCTCCTTGACGAACTGTTTTGCTACATCGTCCAGAGAAGGAACAGCATAGCCGCCATCTTTGAAGACAGCTTCCAGTTTGCCCATGAGTTTTTCCTGATCGGCGCTGAATTTGATGGCGAAGGAAGCCAGAGCAACTGCGCCGGCAGGCAGAGTCAGCACACCGTCAGCAACCATGTATTCTGTCATCTTGTCAGCAACAGTAATATCCTGATTGATGAAGAGCTTGCCGCGGAACTCATCGCGTTTCATACCGGAACGCAGCGGATTTTCCTCGTGGTACTTGCTCAGCATCTTTTCTGCGCGCTGTTCCATGGATTTCAGGAAGTTTTTGTGGATCACAACATTATTGTTGATTGGGAAGACGGTACCTTCGTCCAGCAGGATCTGAATGATGGAATCAAACATTTCGCTGTCGATATTGGTGTGGATCTTCAGATAATCCATGGTCTCGAAGCGTGGGGAATATTCCTTCAGAGCCTCTTCGATTTTTTCTTTTTCGGAACCTTTATCTTTCAGCTCCAGAGCTTTCAGAACAGTTTCATCGTTGCGTTTGTGTTTCAGTGGATTGGAATCCAGAATCACACCGCCGCCGATGGTTTCCACAGGAGAATAGAAGCGCAGAATGAAGCGGTCGCCGGCTTTGGCAGCGATCTCTTCCTCCAGACGCAGCTGAACATAAACCTCGTCACCTGCGGATGCAACTTCACGGTCCAAAAGAACGCATTTGCAGAGGATATCTCGTGCACCGTGGTACAGATGCAGACGGCTGCCGTTGAAGATGTCACGTTCACAGTTTTTCAGGACGCTCATTTTGGCATCCAGCATCATGGCAACATGCATGGAATCCTTCTGAGCAACGACATCACCTTTATCCAGGTCAGTTTTTTTCAGGCTGGCAAGGTTTACCGCAACACGCTGACCGGCATACGCGGTCTGTACATCGTGAGAATGTACCTGCAGGTTACGGATTTTAGTCTCGATGCCTTTTGGATAGATGGTAACAGGATCGCCCACGTTCATCTGACCCTCAATGAGAGTACCGGTGATAACGGTGCCGAAACCTTCGATGGAGAACACACGGTCCACGGGGATACGGAACGGGGTATTTGGGTTTTTGATCTGGCTGCTGGCATCGATAAGAGCAAAGATTGCTTTTTTCAGTTCCTCAATGCCTTCGCCGGTGTAGGAAGAAACCGCCAGAATCGGTGCTTCTTCCAGGAAGGTGCCGGCAACTTCGGCACGGATGTCCTCGCAGACAACTTCCAGCCAGTCCTCGTCAACCATATCCTTCTTAGTCACAACGATGAGACCTTCCGGAATATTCAGCAGGGAGAGGATGCCCAGATGCTCGCGAGTCTGTGGCATGAAGCCTTCGTCAGCGGCAACGACCAATAGAGCAAGGTCGATACCGCCGGCACCGGCCAGCATGTTTTTAACAAATTTTTCATGACCAGGTACGTCAATGATACCGGCTTTGTCGCCGTTTGGCAGGTCGAGGTAAGCGAAGCCCAACTCGATGGTGATGCCTCGCTTTTTCTCTTCCTTGATACGGTCGGTCTCGATACCAGTCAGGGCGCGGATCAGGGCAGTTTTGCCGTGGTCAACGTGACCTGCAGTACCGATGATAATGTTTTTCATAGGAATTGCCCCTTATTTGCAGAGTTTGCGGAGAGTCTCGTTGATGTACTCAAAGTGACGCTCGTCAATGGTACGCACGTCAAAGAGCATACGCTCTTTGGAGATGCGGGCGATGATCGGCAGGGAAACCTTGCGCAGTTCTTCCTCCAGTTTGTCCAGAGAAATCTTGGTGGTTTTCAGTGCGATCACTACGCTTGGAATCATCTGAGTTGGAACAGAGCCGCCGCCGATCTGGCCGAAGTCTTCGGTCAGTTCCACAGTGTAGCCTTCCGGTTCACTGCTCAGCAGATCATAGAGTTTCTGACCTTTTGGTTTCAGGTCATCCAGAGTAGCGGTCATCATCTGAAGAGTTGGGATGGATTTGAGAGCCACATCCGGATCCAGATAGTCGCGAAGGGTTGCTTCCAGTGCAGCCAGAGTGAATTTGTCAATACGGAATGCGCGGGTCAGAGGGTTCTTCTTCATTTTGTCGATCCACTCTTTTTTACCGATGATGATACCGGCCTGTGGACCACCCAGCAGTTTATCGCCGGAGAAGGACAGAATGTCCACGCCGGTTTTCATCAGATCCAGAACGTTTGGTTCATCCTGAATGCCGTAGTTTTCCAGACGTACCAGAGAACCGGAACCCATATCATAGATAACAGGCAGGTTGCGGGAATGACCGATCTCTACCATTTCTTCCAGAGTTACTTCTTCAAAGAAGCCCATGATCTTGAAGTTGGAAGTATGTACTTTCAGCAGAGCGCCGGTTTCTTCGGTGATGGCGTTCACATAGTCGGAGTAGTGGGTCTTGTTGGTGGTACCAACTTCCACCAGAGTGCCACCGGACTGAGCCATGATATCAGGCACGCGGAAAGCACCGCCGATCTCAACCAGTTCACCGCGGGAAACCACAACTTCGTGGCCTTTTGCCATGGTGGACAGGATCAGCATAACAGCAGCGGCGTTGTTGTTAACAGCCATTGCAGCTTCTGCGCCGGTGATTTTGCAGATCAGTTTGTCAACGTGATCGTAACGGCTGCCGCGGGCACCTTTTTCCAGATTATATTCCAGGTTATTGTAGTCCTGTGCGATGCTGGTGATGGCATCCACCGCGCGGTCGCTCAGTTTTGCACGACCCAGATTGGTGTGCAGGATAATGCCGGTAGCGTTGATGACAGGGCGCAGGTGCATGGTGTTTTTCTGGGTCACCAGTTCCATGACCTGAGCACAGATATCATCCATTTCCAGAGAAACACTGTCATTGCCGCCCAGAATGTTCTGACGCAGGCTGTCCAGAGTTTCACGGATGCTTTCCATCAGGATGCTGTGACTGCAGTCAGCCGCTTCGATGGAAGGCTGTTTCAGGATCTCGTCTATTTTAGGAATTTTGCGAAGTAATGCGGTATTTACGCTCATTTTGCTCTTCCTCCATATCTTTCATCAGCAAAAATGCTATATATGATTTATTGTAACACAAAAGCATTGCAGTAGCAAATAGATGTATTGAATAGATAAGAAAAAAGCATCAGACTTTTTCTTATGAAAAGCCTGATGCTTTTGGAAGTCTCTTATTTTACGATGATGGCTTTATCCTTGCGTGCAAGAACCTGACCAACGATCTGAGAGCATGGAGTCACGCCGTTGAGACGCTCTACAAGCTGAAGAGCCTGTTTTTCCGGCATGGAAACCAGCAGACCACCGGAGGTCTGTGGGTCAGCCAGAATATCCATCATATGCTGAGGAACGGATGGGTCGGAGATGACATCGTTTCTCAGATAGTGCATATTCTCGTAAGCGCCGGATGGGATGATACCCATCTGAGCAAACTCAACAGAGTGAGGCAGCAGAGGGATGTCTTTGGAGAAGATCTCGATGGTTTTTTTAGAACCGTTAGCCATTTCGGTTGCATGACCAAGGAAGCCGAAACCGGTAACGTCAGTGCAGGCATTGGCACCGCCGACAGCGCAGATGGCTTCCTTGCCGTATTTATTCAGGGTTGCCATACTGGTAGTCAGCAGTTTAGTGGTTGGAGCATCCAGCAGACCGCCCTTGAATGCGGTGTTCAGAATACCAACGCCCAGTGGTTTGGTCAGAACCAGCAGGTCGCCTTCCTGACAGTTGCTGTTTGGAAGAACATCGCGAGGGTTCATGAAGCCAGTTACGCAGAGACCGAATTTTGGTTCCGGGTCTTCGATGGTATGGCCGCCGGCAACGATCGCACCGGCTTCTGCCACTTTATTATAACCGCCCTGCAGAATTTCGCCCATCATTTCGATTGGCAGGCAGGTTGGGAAGCAGATCAGGTTCATGGCAATGGCAGGGTCGCCACCCATTGCGTAAATATCGCTGAGGGAGTTGGTTGCTGCGATCTGACCGAAGAGGTATGGATCGTCAACCATTGGTGGGAAGAAGTCTACAGTCTGTACAACGCATAGATCGTCGCGCAGTTTGTAAACAAGAGCATCGTCAGCGGTATCGAAGCCAACGATAAGGTTTGGGTCATAGAATTTCGGGAGCTGACCCAGAATATCGGAAAGGACCTCCGGTCCGATTTTGGATGCTCAACCAGCACCCTTTGTCATTTCAGTCAGGCGTTTGCGTTCAGCCATTGTTAAACCATCCTCTCTATGAATCAATGAATTATGTTACAGATAAAACAAAACGGAATTGAAAAATAACATCAATAAGAAAAAGTTATCATATCGTACAAAAATCCGACAAAATAGCCATACTTCTTTACTATATTTTACAACGAAAACAATGAAAAAACAATGGATGAGACCACTTTTTTGACAAAAATCTTTGAAAAAAATATAAAATGTGCTATAATGATATCATCGACTCCCTATGCGGAAGAAAAGTGAGGATACACTATGGATTTCAAACAGCTTGAGGCTTTTGCCTACGTTGTCAAACTGAAGAGTTTCTCCCGTGCGGCAGAGCAGATCTATCTGACCCAGCCGACCATCAGCAACCATATCAGTACGCTGGAAAAAGAACTGGACACCAAGCTGCTGGAGCGCGGAAGCAAGACCGTTTACCCGACTCCGTCCGGTAAGATCCTGTATCAGTACGCAGAAAAAATGCTGAATCTCCGCGAGGATGCTGTCTGCGCTGTGCGCCGCTACAATAAAGAACTGAAAGGCAATCTGACTATCTGTGCATCAACAGTGCCAAGTCAGTATGTCCTTCCGAATATTATGACCGCTTTCCGTGAAGAATATCCAAACGTGGTATTCCAGATCAACCGTCAGGACAGTGGACAGGTTGTGGATACCATCGTAAACCGCAATGCCGTGCTGGGCTTCACCGGTACCACCAGCGAGGATCGCGATATTGCTTTCGAGAGCTTTACCAGTGACCGCATGGTCATCATCACACCGAACAACGAAAAATTCCGCAAGCTGGATCCACACAACTTTGATGTGAATCTGCTGCGTACAGAGCCGATCGTTCTCCGTGAAGAAGGCTCCGGTACCAGAAAGGAAATGGAGCATTTCCTCAGTCAGGTAAACGTGGACATGGGTGAGCTGAACGTGGTTGCTCAGTTTGACGACCCTGACAGTATCAAACACGCTGTCAGCAAAGGCTTGGGCATTTCCGTTATCTCCCGCGCAGCGGTGGAGGACTATGTCAGCTTCGGTCAGCTGTTGACCTTCGAACTGAAAAATGTTATCATGGAGCGAAACCTCTATATGGTTTACCGTAAGGGCGGCACCATGCCATTCATCGGCGAGGTGTTTATGAATTTCGTCCGCAGCTACTTTGATAAAAAAGAGGAGGAATAACGCGATGATGCAGGCATGGAACAACGGCCGTTTTATTGCGAACGGTAGCGGTTACGGTGTCACTGTCAGCGGACAGTTCCGTGACGAATATCTGGATGTAAACTGGGCCAGCATTTTCCTCCATTTGGACGGCGAGGATGAGCCGGTGGAACTGGCCATCAACAATTCTGTGTTCTGGAGCAAGGGTCGTGAGCTGCGCAGCGGCAAAATCGGTAAATGGCTTATCAAAAACGGTCTGGCCACCTTTGATTTGGAAAATCCTCCGGAGCTTGTTGTGACCCCAATGGAAGGCAACCACTTCAAAATCAGTCTCTAACAAAAGAACAAGCAAAAGCGTCCGAATTTTCGGACGCTTTTTTGATTGCTCTGACGGGGCTTTTCTGTTAAAATAATAGGCATGTGAAGGAGGATGTGCGTATGAAACGATTGATATCTCTGCTGCTTTGTCTGCTGTTGGTTGGCTGTGCTGTGAATTCCGAGAATGTGAATCTGACGCTTTCCGAAGCGGTTCTGGAGCAGAAAGGAAAGACCAGCAAGGATTATGAAGAACTGCATTTCGAATTTCTGCACGCACATTTTTACTCCGCCGAGATGGAGAATGGTCTGACCGTTGTACTGGCGGCGGATGACTGTACCAACTCCCTGGGCGATAACTCACCGATCCACCGTCTGGAGGGCAAGTTGAATCAGCTGCTGGATGGTATGGATCAGACGATGAGTCTGGAGGATTTCAGTTCTGCATTGCCGGAAGCTGTCACCGGAGTGGAAATCGGCGCTGGAACTGCATATTACGTTTCAGACCAGTATGCCATCGTTCTTTTTGACAGCGATGGGAACGGAACACAGGATATTTGTCTGAACATCGCTTTGAACCAGGAAGAAACCATAGAGCCTGACGCGATTGCGTGGCTCAGTTTTGAAACAGAAAGCAAATAGCAGAAAGGAAGATCTCCTTTGAAAATAGGTAATATTGAAATCCCGCGTACAGCGGGCCTGGCACCGATGGCAGGCGTTGCGGACCGCGCATTCCGTGAGGTTTGCAAGGAGTTTGGCTGCGCCTATCTGGTGACTGAGATGGTCAGCTCCAAAGGGCTGAGCTATCACGATAAAAAGAGCGGTCAGCTGCTGTTCTGCTCTGAGATGGAGCGTCCTTGTGCGGCACAGATTTTCGGTGACGAACCGGAGACCATGGCGGAAGCAGCGAAACTGGCCATGCAGTTCAAGCCGGACATCATCGATATCAACATGGGCTGTCCTGCGCCGAAGGTGGCAGGAAACGGCGGTGGTTCCGCGCTGATGAAGAATCCTCCGCTGGCAGGACGCATCGTGAAAGCAGTGACTCAGGCGGTGGATGTGCCTGTGACCGTAAAATTCCGCAAGGGTTGGGACGAAAACTCCGTTAACGCCGTGGAGTTCGCGCAGATCATGGAGGAGAACGGCGCTTCTGCCCTCTGCCTCCACGGACGTACCCGTGCGCAGATGTACGCACCGTCCGCTGATTGGGACATCATTGCTAAAGTAAAAGAGTCCGTGTCCATCCCGCTGATGGGTAACGGCGATGTGGTGGACGCTCTGACCTGTGCTAAAATGTACGAGCATACCGGCTGCGACTTTGTCATGATCGGCCGCGGTGCGCAGGGAAGACCATGGGTATTTAAACAGATCGATCACTACATGAAAACAGGTGAGCTGCTCCCTGATCCGACGGTGGAGGAAAAAATGAAAATCATGCTCCATCATGTGGATCTGATTTGTCAGTATAAAGGCGAGAGCGTCGCCATGCGTGAAGCGAGAAAACATGCAGCATGGTACTTCAAAGGTGTGCGCGGTTCTGCAGAGTTCCGCCGCCGCTCCGGTGAGTTGGAAACCTACGACGATCTGCTCCGCCTTTCCGAAGAGATGCTGGAAGCGGCCTCAAAAGAAAACATTCGGTAATATCTGAATAACAAAATTACAGATAGTATGAAAAAAAGGACCGGTTTTCCGGTCCTTTTTTATGTGACTTCTTACTCTCTGCGGCAGATTCCGCCCTTTCCACTATATAAACGACAAACGGTGGAAAAGGTTACAGCCAGCAGAGAATTTTTAATAATCTCCGTGTGTATAGGAAAAGGCAAAGCCGCTGATGCAGACAGCTGCAATCAGATGGAGCAGTACATTCGGCAACGTGAAATTGTAGGTATTGGAAACTTCGCCGAACTCCAGCAAGTAACGGCAGAGGAGACCAAGAACGGTCACTATCAGAACGACCAAGGAGGCTTTTCGCCAGTTCTTGGATTCGTACAACGCCGCCTGAACCGTGCCGATCTCATAGTATGCGGCGATGCAAACGAGTACGTTGATCCAGCGGGTGATCTGCGGTGCATCCGGCGAGAAATTATAAATCGGGAAACCGAAACAGCCGATAAAAATTAGAAACAGGCAAACGAAAACAGAAACGCCTTTTTTATGTTTCAAAACAAAGTCTTTCATAGTATCCCTCCTTACATCTTACCTTTATCTTAGCATACAATAAAGCACAGGACAAGCAGTGCCCCTTGCACTTTTCTTAAAAAGAGAGTATGATAGTATACGGTATCCTTCATAGGAGAACTTTATGAAGAAAAAATCATTAGGAGTTGATTCTTGTGAGTGAACACAAAAACGGCTGCACTCATGACTGCTCTACCTGCGGTCATGCAAAAAACGGCCAGTGTCCTTCTCAGCAGCAGAGCAGCGGCTGCACCCATGACTGCTCTACCTGCAGCCACGCACAGAACGGCCAGTGTCCTTCCCAGCAGAAAGAACCGGAAGGCTGCACCCACGACTGCTCTACCTGCAGCCATGCAGTAAATGGTCAGTGCCCATCTCAGCAGCAGCCACAGAGCCTGCTGGCACCTGCAAACCCATTCAGCGACGTGAAAAAAGTTATCGCTGTTGTCAGCGGTAAAGGCGGCGTTGGTAAATCCATGGTAACTGCTTCTCTGGCAGTTCAGATGGCACGCAAAGGCTTCAAAGTCGGCGTTCTGGATGCTGACATTACCGGCCCTTCCATGCCTCAGATGTTCGGCGTGAAAGGCCGTGCGCTGGGCAATGCGCAGGGTATTCTGCCAATGGAAACCAAAGGCGGCATCAAAATGATGTCCATCAACCTGCTTCTCGAAAACGTGGAAGATCCTGTTGTATGGAGAGGTCCTGTTCTGGCAGGCGTTGTAAAACAGTTCTGGAGCGACGTTGTTTGGGGCGAGCTGGACTACCTGTTCATCGATATGCCACCAGGAACCGGTGACGTTCCTCTGACTGTATTCCAGTCTCTGCCGATCGACGGCATCGTGATCGTGACTAGCCCTCAGGATCTGGTATCCATGATCGTGAAAAAAGCATCCAACATGGCAAAACTCATGGATATCCCTGTTGTTGGCCTTGTTGAGAACATGAGCTACGTTGTTTGCCCAGACTGCGGCAAAGAACTGCACATCTTCGGCGACAGCAAAATCGGCAAAGTGGCTGAAGAAATCGGTGTTCCTGTTCTGGCTCAGATGCCAATCAATCCGGAACTGGCTCACTGCAGTGACGAAGGCACCATCGAAAACGCAAACCTGTCCCATCTGGACAATGCTGTTTCCGGTCTGGAAGCTTTCCTCAACAAATAATTGAAACAGTAAAATCCCCCGCTGACCTTGGTCAGCGGGGGATTTTTGTATAAGGAAGCTTAGATTTCGGATTTCACAGGTTCTGCAGGCAGACGACCGTAGATGCGGCAGAAATTCCACAATTTTTTCGCCAGTTCGGGAGTGAAGACGCCCGGAAGCGCTCTCCAGCGCCAGTTTTTGCCCACGGTGGATGGTTGATTCATGCGGCTCTTGCCGTCCAATCCCAGGATATCCTGCGCCTGAACTACGGTCAAATCAGCAGGGCTTGCCCAGAGTCCGCACATCATATCCCAGTGGTAGTTATCAGGGTCGTTGAGGCGGAGATACTCTTTGGCATAGGTCACATCCTCCTCGGCGGCGTCTTTCATCCAGCCGAAGATGGTTTCGTTGTCGTGGGTGCCTACATAAGCGATGCAGTTCTGTGGGTAACAGTGAGGCAGATAGTCGCTGCAGTTTGCATCGCGGGTGTCGAAAGCAAATTCCAGCACTTTCATGCCCGGGAATCCGCTTTCTTTCAGCATCTGACGGACAGGTTCCGTCAGGAAGCCAAGATCCTCTGCGATGATGTTCTGTCTGCCGATGGCCCAATCTACGCTGCGCCACAGATCCATACCGGGACCCTTGCGCCATACGCCGCGGCTGGCATCCTTATCGCCGTAAGGAATGGCGTAGTAAGATTCAAAACCGCGGAAGTGGTCGATGCGGAGCATATCATAGACATTGCAGAGATATTTGATGCGGCTGACCCACCAGGAGAAGCCATCGCGTGCCATGTAGCCCCAGTCAAACAGCGGGTTGCCCCAAAGCTGTCCGGTGGCGGAGAAGCCATCCGGTGGACAGCCGGCAACTTCCTTCGGATTCTTGTTTTCATCCAGCTGGAACAGTTCCGGATGCGCCCAGACATCGACACTGTCCAGTGAAACGTAGATCGGCAGGTCACCGATGATCTGAATGCCCTGTTCGTTGGCATATTCCTTCAGCGCATACCATTGTTTGAAGAAGAGGAACTGCAGCACCTTCCAGAAGTGCATTTCAGAAGAAAGCTCCTGCTTGGTGTTCCAGATCACATGAGGATCGTAGTTGCGCAGAGCCGGCTCCCAGTCCTGCCATGGAGCGCCGTTATTTTTCTCTTTCAGCGCCATGAAGAGGGAGTAATCCTCTAGCCAGTAGCCGTTGAACCAGCAGAAATCGTGGTATTCCTTCGGCAGAGGATCCTGCTGCAGGAACTTGTTTGCCGCTTTGCGAAGGATAGGATAACGTTTTTCGTAGAGAACACCGTAATTGATGTCATCGGGTTTGCTTTCCCAGTCGATATCAACATAGTCTCCCTTTTCAATGAGACCCTCGGCGCAGAGCTCATCCAGATCGATGAAGTACGGATTGCCGGCGAAGGTGGAGAAAGACTGGTACGGAGAATCTCCATAACTGGTTGGACAGATGGGAAGCAGCTGCCAGTAGGACTGCCCCGCTTCCTTCAGGAAGGAAACAAAATCTCTTGCGGCTTGTCCCATGGTGCCGATACCCTGATCGGTAGCGAGGGAGGAGAGGTGCATCAGAATGCCGTTACTTCTCATGGTTGTTCACCCCTTTCGTAACGGTTGCTTTCAATTAGTGACAGATTGCTGCCTGAGTTTCTTTGTCAAAGACATGAACACGGTTCACGTCGATCAGCAGGCGAACATCGTCATCGGAATGGATATTTTCTCTGGATGGAATACGGGCGATCTTCTTCTTGCCGTCAGGATTGCCGTTGACATTGAAGTAAACATAGATCTCGGAGCCCATCATTTCAGCCATTTCTACATGGATCGGGAAGCCGCAGCTGCTGTTGAAGCTGCCTTCTGCGTGGAGGTCTTCCGGACGGATGCCTACAACGACCTCTTTGCCAACATAGTCAGCCAGTTCTGCTTTGTTGGAAGGAACACGGCAGCCTTCGAAGCAGAGTGCATAAGCGTCGCCGTCTTTTTCAACTTTTGCGTCAATGAAGTTCATCTGAGGAGAACCGATGAAGCTTGCTACGAACATATTGCAAGGCTGATTGTACAGATTCTGAGGAGTATCCACCTGATGGATGTTGCCGTCTTTCATAACAACGATGCGGTCACCCATGGTCATTGCTTCGGTCTGGTCGTGGGTAACGTAAACGAAGGTGGTCTGCAGACGTTTGTGCAGCGCTGCGATCTGGCTTCTCATCTCGGTACGGAGTTTAGCGTCAAGGTTGGACAGCGGTTCGTCCAGCAGGAAAACAGCAGGATTACGGACCATTGCACGACCAAGAGCAACACGCTGACGCTGACCGCCGGAAAGTTCTTTTGGTTTGCGTTTCAGGTAAGGTTCCAGTTCCAGAATACGAGCAGCTTCCAGAACGCGTTTTTCGATCTCCTCTTTTGGAGTTTTTCTCAGTTCCAGACCGAAAGCCATATTTTTGTAAACGGTCATATGTGGATACAGGGCATAGCTCTGGAATACCATAGCAATGTCGCGGTCCTTTGGTTCCACATCATTGACCAGTCTGTCGCCAATGTACAGTTCGCCGCCGGAAACATCTTCCAGACCGGCTATCATACGCAGAGTAGTGGATTTACCACAGCCGGAAGGGCCAACCAGAACAACGAATTCTTTGTCGTAGATCTCCAGATTCAGATCTGGAACAACAACGATTTTTTCTCCCTTTTTATCGCGGCTGTCATAAGCTTTTACAACATGTTTGAATGTAATGTTTGCCATAATATATCTCCCTTATGTTGTTGCGTTTTGTTCAAGCGCCTTAACGCTTTCGCCGTTTACAAAATCAAATTCAATGACCTCGTGAACGGCAGAAATGGATTCATGGATGCAGCGGGTGAGGATATCTACGCTGCGGTCAGCGATATGTTCCTTGTGCTGACGGATGGTACAGAGCTCCGGATTGAGATAACGCACCAGATCGATACCGTCGAAGCCCATAACGGAAATATCATCGGGAA
Organism: Oscillospiraceae bacterium; assembly: GCA_017439985.1. GTDB lineage: Bacteria > Bacillota > Clostridia > Oscillospirales > Ruminococcaceae > Negativibacillus. The sequence goes on along the minus strand of JAFSIC010000007.1, from coordinate 93,866 downwards.
CGCGCAGCCCTCGGTCACAGATGGCGCGCATAGCACCCATGGCGATCACGTCAGACATGGCAAAAACAGCGCTGACCTGAGGCATACGGTCCAGCAGATCATGCATACTGCGGCGGCCGTCCTCCAGAGAGAAGCGAGCCTCCATGTACTGCAGCTGCTGGTCGAAGGAAATGCCGTGGCGTTCAAAAGCGCGCAGACAGCCTTCATAACGGATGCGTGCCATGTTGGACTGATCCATTTTACCGCCGATGATGGCGATATTGCGGTGACCCAGCGCAATCAGATGCTCCACCGCAAATTCAGAAGCGGCGGCGTCATCGGTGCTGACGCTGGATAAATTGCTGAAATCAAGAGAAGCAGCGGAGTTGGTCACCAAAACACAGGGTATCGTCATGCTGGAAAACTGGCGACGGAAGGTATCCAGATTACTGCCGAGGAAGAGCACACCCTGCGGGTGACGCTCACGGCAGATCTGTAAAGCCTGCTCTACCTCGTTATCTTCCTCGTCGATATAGTACACGAGGCTGGCGAAGCCTTGTTCAATAACGCGGTTCTGCAGACGTTCCATGATGCCGGCAAAGAGCATATTCTGCGTACCTTTGACGATGATGGCAATGCCTTTGCTGGCCTGCTGCTTCAGGTGTTTGGCGTTGTTATTGAGTTTGAAGTTGTGTTCCTGAACCACGGCCATGATACGGTTTCGTGCGGCTTCAGAAACTTGGGGGCTGCCGTTGAGCACGCGGGAAACAGTTCCCACCGCATAGCCGGACAGTCGGGCAATGTCTTTGATGGTCATAGGCATTAACCTTTGACAGCACCTGCCACAACACCCTTGATGATGTATTTCTGGCAGAAGATATAGACAATAATGATAGGAAGAACGGTCAGCATGATGGATGCCATCATTGGACCCATTTCAACTTTACCGTAGCTGCCCTTGAAGTACTGGATAAAGATCGGAATGGTGGTGTAACCTTTGGTGCGGTCCAGTACCAGATATGGCAGCAAGTAGTCGTTCCACAGCCACATGGTTTCCAGAATACCAACGGAAATGAGGGTTGGTTTCAAAATTGGCAGAACGATAAGGAAGAAGATCTGCAGAGGGTTGCAGCCGTCGATCATCGCAGCTTCTTCGATTTCCAGAGGAACGGATTTCATGAAGCCGCAGAACATAAAGACAGCAAGACCTGCGCCGAAGCCCAGATAAATGATGCAGATGTTGTATGGATTGCTCAGGCCGATGCGGTCAGCGGTTGCAGACAGAGTAAACATCAGCATCTGGAACGGAACAACCATGGAGAATACGAAGAGGTAGTAACAAGCATTGCTTAGCTTGGATTTTACACGGGTGATGTACCATGCACACATGGAGCAGCAGATCAAAATCAGCACCAAAGAGGAAACGGTGATGACCAGAGAGTACCAGAAGGCGGTCATGAAGCCTTTGGCATTGATAGCATTCAGATAGTTATCAAGACCGACAAAGCTTTCTACTGTTGGCAATTCAAAAATAGAAGAGGTACTAATGTGCTGTTCGCTTTTTAGGGAGTTGAACAGGATCATGAAAACAGGATAGATCCACGCAAGGCTCAAAATTCCAAGGAAGATACTGAGAATGGTGTCGAAAATGCTCTTTTTCTTTGTCATTACTGCTGAACCTCCTTAGAACGGGTCGCACGGAGCTGAATCAGGGAAATAACGATAACCAGCACGCAGAAAATAACTGCTTTTGCCTGGCCATAGCCTTTCCACTGAGGACCAACGCGACCGTAGAATGTATCGTAAATGTTCAGAGCCAGACCTTCGGTCATGTGACCCGGTTCACCAGCGGTGAGCGCAAGGTTCTGGTCAAACAGTTTGAAGCCATTGGTTACAGAGAGGAAGAGACAGATGGTGATAGATGGCATAACGTTTGGAATTTTTACCTTGGTCAGGATCTGCCATTCGTTGGCGCCGTCAATACGGGCTGCTTCCAAATAATCGCTTGGGATGGATTGAAGACCGGCGATGTAAATGATCATCATGTAACCGATCTGCTGCCAGCACATGAGAATGATCAGTCCCCAGAAACCGAAGGTAGGATTAACAGCCAGCAAAGGTTTTTCCAGCAGAGCAAGAGCGCAGTTGATAAGGATCTGCCAGATATAACCCAATACGATACCGCCAATCAGATTTGGCAGGAAGTAAACGGAGCGGAAGAGATTGGTGCCTTTGATGTTACGTGTCAATGCCAGAGCGATGGCAAAGGCGATGACATTGATCAAAAGGGTGGAAACGATGGTAAAGCCTGCACTGAAGAAGAAAGAATGCAAAAAGGCTTCATCGGTAAATGCGTACAGATAGTTTTTTATGCCATTCCAAGTTGCATTGTCGATGGTAATGAACTTACAAAAGGACAGGTAAAGTCCCTGTAGGAACGGATAGATAAAGCCGATACTGAATGCAGCTAAGGTTGGCAGTACAAAGATCGGCCAGTACTTTTTAATTGCCTTCTCCAAAAGAACGCCTCCTTTTTGTATTTGTTTGTATCAGTGGATAAAATTAGAAAAAGGGATGAAATAAAGAAAAAGACCGGGTGGGCGGAAACGCCCACCCGGTCGGGATGACTTAGATTATGTAACTAATTCGATAAATGTTATGCCATTGCAGCGTATTCGCTTGCCCAACCGTCAACGAAGGAAGAAACAACACCATCCCAGTCACCGGTGCCTGCAGTGTAAGCAGTCAGAGCGGTAGCAAGGTTGTCTTTCCAGGTCTGACCAGGAATAGTTGGGAAGTCCCAACGAACTGGGGTCTTGCCTGCTTTAGCCATTTCATCATTCTGTCTCATGAACAGATTGGTAGCTTCCAGACCTTTAGCGAATGGAAGAACGAAGCCCATATCTACGCACATGCCGTTCAGACCAGTTTCAGAGGTTACACACCAGTACATGAAGTCCAGAGTAGCTTTGATGTTGTCTTCAGAAGCCTGAGAGTTTACGCACCAGTAGTTTTCGGTACCAGCACAGATACCCTGATTTTCTTCGCCTTCAACGCCGATGTAGATTGGAATCATAGCAAGATCATCGTCAGTGAACAGACCTTCACCTACCAGGTTAGCGTATTCCCAAGAGCCGTTCTGGAAGAATACAGCCTGTTTGTTCAGGAATTCGTTTCTGGAGTCGTCACCAGTCTTAGCAGACAGTTCTGCAGGAGCGCAGGTAGAGTTGTTGATGTACAGATCGAAGATGTTTTTGTAGTTGTCCAGGTAAGTACCTTTGATAGCTTCAGTGCTGTTGATGCCATCTGCTTCATATTCATAGTAGATTGGCAGGTTTGCCAGATGGGTCTGGAATCTCCAGTTGGAAGAACCATCCATACCAGCAGAAGAGAATGCTGCAAAGCCCAGCTCAGAAGAACGAGCGGTGATGTCTTCAGCAATTGCTTTCAGGCTTTCGAAGTTGGTAATATCTTCGATGGAATAGCCTGCTTCAGCCAGCAAAGTTTTATTGACGATGATACCGTAGGATTCGATTGCCATTGCCATCGCTTTTACTTCATCACCGTTTTTCAGTGCATAACCATCGCTGGTCAGTTCGCCGTAGAGATCGGAACCGGACAGATCCAAGCAATAGTCGCTCCAGTTAAGCAGACCGATAGGGCCGTTAACGTGGAACATGGTTGGTGGGTTGGATTTTGCCATTTCGGACATCAGGGTTTCTTCATAGGTGTTAGAAGCAGCGGTTACGATAGTAACAGGAACACCGGTCTCATCAGTGTAAGCTTTAGCAAGGGCTTTCCACTGTTCGTCAGCTTCTGGTTTGAAGTTCAGGTAGTAAACTTCGCCTTTTGCTTCTGGAGCAGCTGGGGTTTCGGTTGGAGCTGCTGGAGTAGCAGGAGCTGCAGGAGTTTCAACTGGAGCAGCTGGGGTTTCTGCTGGTTTTTCAGCAGGAGCCTGTTCGCTGGAGCAAGCGCCCAGAGAGAGCAGCATTGCGCCTGCAAGGATCAGAGATAACAGTTTCTTTTTCATACTTTAAAATCCTCCTATGTATTTTTGTTCGTATGAATTGGAAATTTGGAAACGGTTCATGGAAACGTTTCCAATATCCGTTACTACTATGATACAACTTTTTGAAGTAAAAATCAAGATATCTTTAGCAAAAAGTAACTAATTTCGTTAAAATGATGATAATTTTATGCACAAATCGTGAAAAACGGCGCAAAAGAGTGATGGAATTGCTGTTTTCCAATTTTGGATAAAAAACTGGAAAAAGAAAAGCCTCCCGAAGGAGGCTTAAATAAGTAAAAATTATGGCCGTTTGAAGGAGCAAGGCATACCAACCAGGCATTTTCCACAGACGGTGGCGCCGTTGCTGGTCTTCTCGCCGTTGCTTTCCAGATGCAGGTGACATTTCAGACGATCGAAGCCTTCCACAGTCAGCGCACCGATTGGGCAGCGTTTCACGCAGAGCAGGCAGGATCTATTGCGTTTGTAGAGGCAAGCTTCCTCCTGCATCGCTTCGTCGGCGGTCAGAGGCAGGGAGGTTACAACAGAATAAGCACGGCCGCAGCAGCCCTTCTCAGTGATGAGCATATTATTGACACCAAAAGTACCCAGACCTGCCAATCTCGCCACATGACGCTGAGACCAACGGCTTCGCAGATATGGTTCACCCAGCATGGCTGCAGCAGGGTTTGCTGCTTCATAACCTTGATCTTTTACCCACTCGATGAGATGGATATTCAGATCAGCAGCCATTTTGTTTGTGTATTCGTAAGCCTTTGCCCATGGTTCGGACGGCATGACCTCACCGATGTTGCTGTTTGGTACTTCCGGAATAAAAGGCAGAAAGTAGCTGATGACAGTTTTGGCAGAAGGCAGAGCCTCATGAGGCAGCTGATGGTCTTCGATGACCAGTTTACGCAGCTCCGCAAAGCCCGGGTTTTCTGCGTCGGCGATGCCGACAAGAACTGGCTGCCAGATGCGCTGCCAGCCCATTTTTTCGCAATATTCATCGATAAAACGGTCAATGACCTGCTGGATTGTTGCTTTCACAGGAATGCCTTCTTTCTTCAGAACACCTTCCAGACGGAAGGATGGGGTGTATTCTTCACTGGCAGAGCTGAGCTCCTGACAGAAGCCGTTTTCAATATCCAACTCATCCAGTGCGTCAAGAACAGCATCATACTCTTTCTCGGTCAGGCGGCGGTGGATTTCAGGGAAATCCGCACTGCGATGGAAAGGAGTGTACTGACTCATGATGCTGATCAGAATATCATCCAGCGGCAGATTTTCAGCTACCCAGCGGAGGATGTTGACGGAGTCTTCTACGCCGCCCGGCATGACCATGTGGCGGACGATGAGACCTTTTTTCAACATACCGCGTTCATCATATTGCACTGCACCCACCTGCCGAAACATTTCCAGAATGGCGGCAGTGGCAGTTTGGGGATAATCGGCGGCGTTGGAATAACGCAGGGAACGCTTGCTGTCCAGATATTTTAAGTCGGGAAGATAAATGTCCACGTAGCCCTCCAGTATACGGAGCGTTTCCAAGGTTTCATAGCCGGAGCTGTTGTACACCACGGGAATCTGCAGCTTTCCGCGAACCAAATCAAGTGCTGCGATAATTTGCGGAACATAGTGGGTGCCTGTCACCAGATTGATGTTGTTGGCGCCCTGTTCCTGCAGTTCCAGAAAGATCTCAGCAAGACGTTCGATGGAGATTTCCTGCCCGAAGTTCCCGCTGCTGATGTCATGATTCTGGCAGAATACGCACTGAAGCGGACAGCCGGAAAAGAACACCGTACCGCTGCCTTCTTCGCCGCTGATGACCGGTTCTTCCCAGAAATGAAGGGCGGCTCTCGCCACTTTCGGGAGAGAACCGCCGCCACAGAATCCGTTTTGTATTTTACGCTCTGCACCGCAACGGCGAGGACAGAGCATACACTGACGACTCTGTTCCATGGCTTATCCCTGGAACATGATGTCGTGATTGATGGTGGTGTAGAACATAGATTTGATGGTCTGTGGGTTGTCGGTCTGACCCATGATCCACATCAGTTTGGTTACGAGAGCTTCGGTGGTCATATCAAAGGCTTCGATGAGGCCGTGGCGTTCTTTTGCCACACGTCCAACTGCGTAAACCTGCATGTCGGAACCTTCGTTCATAACCTGAGTGGTCATAACGATGATCTTGCCCATGCCAACCAGACGGTCGATCTCGGCAAGGAAGTCACGTTTGCTGTCGTTCGGAATACCGCCGACACCGTAGCTTTCGATGACGATGGCGTCATACTGTTCAGCGATGGCAGACAGCACATTTGGAGACAGACCCGGAACCAGTTTCAGCAGGAACACACTTGGATGAATGTTCTCGTAGAAGGCTGGGTAGGAGCTGGTTGCGCCGTTGTTGATGTACTGGATCACGCGGCCGTCATGGATGGTAGCCAGCGCAGGGAAGTTGATGCTTTCAAAGGCGTTGTAGCTCTTGGAACGAACTTTTCTTGCACGGGTACCGGCGATAACATCACCGTCGAAGACCAGACATACGCCGTGAGCGTTTGGATGGCAAGCGTAGAGCAAGCTGTCGAAGAGATTGGTGCGGGCGTCGGTAACATCCATATCGATCGGTTTCTGTGCGCCGGTGATAACGATTGGCTTCGGAGAGTTCTGGATCAGATAGGACAGAGCGGCTGCGGAGTAAGCCATAGTATCGGTACCGTGGCTGACAACAAAACCGTCATAGTCTGCATAGTTGTCCTTGATGGCTTTCACGATGGTCAGCCAGTATTCCGGCTGGATGTTGGTACTGTCGATGTTCAGAACCTGAATGGCATCAATGGTGCAGAATTCACGAGCTTTTGGAACATAGCTCAGCAGCTCTTCAGAGGAGATTTTTGGAGACAGACCCTCTTCGGTAGCTTTGGAAGCGATGGTACCGCCGGTTGCGATGAGAAGAATCTTTTTCATATCAGTATAGAACTCCCTTCATATGATTGATTGGGCAGAATATTCTACTTTTTATTATAAGAAAAAAAGAGGAAACTGACAAGGGTTATGGAAGATTTTGTGACAGTGAAGAATTTTTGCGGGAAATTCATTCATTCTGCGCAAAATGTGGTATAATAAAACCAACTATGAACCAATGGAGGATTTTACAGAATGAAACTGCTTTGTCTGGATTCCAACAGTATCCTCAATCGTGCATTTTACGGGGTCAAACTGCTGAGCACCCGTGATGGAACTTACACCAACGCCGTTTACGGCTTTATGAATATTTTAGGAAAACTTCTCTCCGAGACCCAGCCGGATGCTGTGCTCTTTGCTTTTGACCTGAAAGCGAAGACCTTCCGTCATCAGATGTATGAGGGCTACAAGGCGCAGCGCAAGGGTATGCCGGAGGAGCTGGCACAGCAGCTGCCTCTCATCAAGGAACTGCTGACCGATCTGGGCTATCTTATCGTGACCAAGGAGGGCTACGAAGCCGACGATATCCTCGGCACCTTTGCGAAAAAGTGTCAGGACGAGGGACATCAGTGCTTTATTGCCACCGGTGACCGAGACAGTCTGCAGCTGGTCAGCGAGAACACCACTGTTCTGCTGGCTCACACCAAAATGGGTCGTCCGGAGACTTTGCACTTCACTCCGGAGGCCTTCCGTGAGGAATACGGCACTGAGCCAAAGGGTCTCATCGATATCAAGGCGCTGATGGGCGATACCTCCGATAACATTCCGGGTGTCAAAGGCATCGGCGAGAAAACGGCGAAAAAGCTGATTTCCGAGTACGGCAATATCGAAACCGTTTACGAACAGCTGGAGACCATTGATGTGACCAAATCGGTTCGCGAGAAGCTTCGTGTGGGCAGAGACGATGCCTTTATGAGTAAAACTCTTGCAACCATCGACCAGAATGTTCCGCTTGATATCAGTATTGAGGATTGTATCCCGAAGGAGCGCAAGGAGGGCGAAGCCTATGCCCTGCTGACCCGTCTGGAGATGAACAGCCTCATCAAGAAGCTGGATCTTCGCGATCAGGGTGTGCCGATCAAAGTGGCCGAGACCTGTGAGCGGCAGGAGGAAGCCTGTGCTTCCATTACCTGCTGCGATAACATCTCTTTTGAGGGAACAGCTCCACTGGCTGTTCTGCCGCAGGTGGAAAATGAAAGCATCACCGCTGTGGCTCTCTGCGATGGCGATACTGTTTGTCTCTGGAAACAAGAGAACAGCAATTTCATCGATAACATGAAACAGCTCTTTGCTTGTCAGCGTCCGCTGGTGGTCTATGACAGCAAAAGCCTCTATCGCTGGGCGATGGAGCAAGGAATTCAGCCGCTGGTAGTGAAGGAGGATGTTCTGCTCTCCGCTTACCTGCTCAGTTCTACCGCCTCTACCTACGAGCTTTCCGCTCTGCTGAGTCAATACAGTAGCCGACAGATTCAGTTCGAGGGCGAGGAGATTCTGATGCAGGCAGCAAAACTGCAGGCACTGGCAGAAACCCTCCGCAAAGAAATCGAAGCCAACGGACAGTCTGCTCTGCTGGATGATATTGAGCTGCCGCTGGCGCGTGTTTTGGCATCCATGGAGCTGCTTGGTGTTGAAATTGATGCCGATGCCCTGCAGGAATACGGCATAATGCTGGATGAAAACATCGAGAAAATGCAGCATGCCATCTATGAGCTTGCCGGCGAGGAATTCAATATCAATTCCCCAAAACAGCTGGGCGAGATCCTCTTTGAAAAACTGAACTTGCCTGCCCGTAAAAAGATCAAAACCGGTTACTCTACCAATGCGGAGATTCTGGAAGCCCTGCAGGACAAACATCCGATCATTCCATGCATTCTGGAGTACCGCAAGGTTGCCAAGCTGAAATCCACCTACGTGGATGGTTTGAAAAAGGTGATCGGCGCGGACTCTCGTATCCATTCTCACTTCAATCAGACCGATACCCGCACCGGCCGTCTCAGTTCTACCGAGCCGAACCTGCAGAATATTCCGGTCCGCACCGAACTGGGCGCCCAGATGCGCCGCTTCTTCCGTGCGCAGGATGGCTGGACACTGGTCGATGCCGACTACTCCCAGATCGAACTGCGAGTGCTGGCGCACATTGCAGATGACGCCAATATGCAGGCGGCTTTCAATTCCGGCGAGGACATCCATACCAACACAGCGTCTCAGGTCTTTGACCTTCCGCCGCTGTTTGTCACTCCGGATATGCGCCGCAAAGCGAAAGCTGTTAACTTCGGTATCGTTTACGGCATCGGTGCCTTTTCTCTGGCACAGGACATCGGCGTTTCCGTTGCGGAAGCCGATCAATATATCAAAAACTATCTGCGCACCTTCTCCGGTGTGCAGCAATATATGGAAGACATCGTGAATTTCGGTAAGGAAAAAGGTTATGTGCAGACCCTCTACGGTCGCCGCCGCTATCTGCCGGAACTGACCGCTTCCAATAAGAATATTCAGAACTTTGGCAAGCGCGTTGCCATGAATACCCCGATTCAGGGCACAGCTGCCGATATCATTAAGATCGCTATGATCCGTGTGTACGACCGTCTGGCGAAAGAAGAACGTAAATCCCGTCTGATCCTGCAGATCCACGACGAACTGATCGTCGAGACTGCGGCAGGCGAAGAGGAAGCTGTTCAGCGCATCGTGCAGGAGGAAATGGAGGCTGCGGCTTCTCTGAAAGTGAAGCTTTCCGTTGATGCACACTGCGGCAAGACCTGGTTTGACGCAAAGTAAGAAAGGAAAGCCATGATTCAAGTAGTAACAATGGCGGAGGAACACATCTCCGCTTTGGCTCAACTGGAAAAAGAATGTTTCGCCGATCCTTGGAGCGAAAAAGCTCTCGCGGAGGAGCTGACCAATCCAAATGCGGTGTTCCGTGTGGCACTGATTGATGAAGAGGTTGCCGGTTATGTGGGAATGCTCCATGTGCTGGACGAGGGCGACATCTGCAACGTGGCGGTCTTTGACATATTCCGCCGCCGCGGTGTGGCGACCGCACTGATTCAACATCTGGTGGATTACGCCGTGGAAAATCAGCTGAGCTTTATCACGCTGGAAGTCCGCGAGTCCAATATTGGAGCACAGAAATTCTACGAGACCATGGGCTTTGAAACCATCGGAATCCGTAAGAATTTCTATGATAATCCAAAAGAACACGCAATTTTAATGAACAAAACGTTTTAATTGATAGAGAATATACCGAAAGGAGAGAAAAAATGAGAATTTTAGCCATTGAATCTTCCTGTGACGAGACTGCTGCTTCCGTAGTGGAGGACGGTCGTGTTATTTTAAGTTCTGTGATCCACTCTCAGGTTGCAGAGCATCAGCAGTACGGCGGTGTTGTTCCTGAGATCGCTTCCCGCCGTCACACCGAGAATATCTGCGACGTGGTGGAAAAAGCACTGTCCGATGCTTCCATGAAGCTGGAGGATGTGGATGCCATTGCGGTGACCTACGCACCGGGCCTCATCGGCGCCCTGCTGGTAGGTGTCAACTACGCCAAAGGTCTGGCCATGGCAGCGAACAAACCGCTGATCCCGGTTCATCATATCCGCGGCCACATTGCGGCAAACTACCTGACCCATCCGGAACTGAAACCTCCGTTCCTTTGTCTGGTAGCGTCCGGCGGACATAGTCACATCATCTGGGTGGAGGACTATACCAAGTTCAAAGTCATTGGACGCACCCGCGACGACGCGGCAGGCGAAGCTTTCGACAAAGCTGCAAGAACCATGGGCTTCCCATATCCCGGCGGCATTTATCTGGACTCTGCGGCTCAGCAGGGCAAACGCGGTACATACACTTTGCCGAAACCGAAAGTAAACGGCTCCGACTATGACTTCAGCTTCAGCGGCCTGAAGACTGCGGTCATCAATATTGTCCACAATGCGAAGCAGAAGGGACAGGAGATCTCCGTCAATGATCTGGCGGCAGACTTCCAGGGCACCGTGGCAGACATTCTGACCGGTCATCTGATGCAGGCGGCGAAGGACTACAATGCCAAAACCATCGTGGTAGCCGGCGGTGTCAGCGCCAACAGCGGTCTGCGTTCTGCGCTGGAAAAAGCCTGCAAAAAGCAGGGTTGTGAGCTCTATCTGCCGAAGCTGAGTCTCTGCGGTGACAATGCCGCTATGATCGGTTCCCAGGCTTACTACGAATATCTGGCAGGCACTCGTGCAGGCATGGACCTGAACGGCGTTGCTTCCATTCCTGTGGATGTGAATTATCAGAATTAGGAGGATCGTAATGATTACAATCTTCAACCGCAGAACGGTCTATTTTGGTTTTGATATGAAGGCCTATGCTGATATGAAGGATTGATTGGAAGCGATGGGCATCAAATATAAAACCTCTGTGAAGAATCGAGGCTCTGCTTTGGGCAGAGGAAAAGGCAGGGGAACCTCTCTGGGTGTCGGTAGAGATTTTGATCAAATGTATCAGTACGAAATCTGGGTAGATGCTGATGATTATGAACGTGTAAAATAAGAAAAACCTCAGCCTTCTGGCTGAGGTTTTTTGCATAAATGCGCTTTTTTCAAAGCAAAATAAAGGGGCAAAGAGCAGAACTTTATTAAGAATTATTACTATTTAGCAATAAGTTCTAAATTGTTTTGCAATTCTTTGTTAAAATAGCGGCGTTGACTTTTGACCAATCTATGCTATAATGAAATCAAAGAAAACGAGAACGATTCTTGATAAGATTCAAGAAAGGAGGAGACCATGAGCGAAGCGATTCGCAGAAATTCCAAGCAGCGTCAGTTGATTCTGGACACACTGAGAAGCGTTCACAACCACCCGACTGCAGAAGATGTATTCCAGATGGTGAGGGAGAAAAATCCAACCATCAGTTTGGGTACGGTGTACCGTAACCTTAATCTTCTGGCAGAGATGGGGGAGATCCTCAAGCTGGATCTGGGTGTGGACAGCGTACATTTCGATGGAACGCGGCAGGAACATGGACATCTGGTCTGCAGCCAATGCGGACAGATCGAGGATCTCCCCTGTGCGTTGTCTGAATCCATCCGCACTCTGATGGAAAAAGATCTGAGGCGGGAAATGGATACCATTTATCTGACAGTGACCGGGCTGTGTAAGGAGTGCAGCTGCGGTAATCAACACTAAATATTTAACATTTTGAAAGGTGGACAAATTTATGAGCAATCTGAAAGGTACCAAAACTGAAGCTAATCTGTGGGCAGCATTTGCAGGCGAATCTCAGGCAAGAAATAAATACACTTACTACGCTTCCAAAGCGAAAAAAGAAGGTTTTGAACAGATCGCAGCTTTCTTCACCGAAACTGCTGACAATGAAAAAGAACATGCAAAACTGTGGTTCAAACTGCTGCATGACAATGAAGTTCCTGACACTATGACCAACCTGAAAGACGCAGCAGAAGGCGAAAACTACGAGTGGACCGATATGTATGCAGGCTTCGCTAAAACCGCAAAAGAAGAAGGTTTCGACCGCATCGCTTACCTCTTCTCCGCAGTTGGCGAAATCGAAAAACACCACGAAGAAAGATACAGAACTCTGCTGAAAAATATCGAAGAAGGCAAAGTATTCAACCGTGAAGGCAACAAAGTTGCATGGATCTGCCGTAACTGCGGTCACATCCACTACGGTGAAAAAGCTCCTGAAGTATGCCCAGTATGCGCACATCCAAAAGCTTACTTCGAAATCGAGAAAAACAACTATTAATTGATAGCAAGTTGTGCCCTAAGGGCACCATACTCCTATAATTAAGCTGCCGAAAAAGGCCACTCTCACGAGTGGCCTTTTTCATGTGACTTTCGCACTTCGAAGCAAAGCGAAGAAGTGTAAGGCGGTCACGAAAGTTAGGATAAACAGAAAGTACGAACCGCCGTGCTGCCGAAAAAGGCCACTCTCACGAGTGGCCTTTTTCATGTGATTTATATTTTATTTTCCAATCCTTTTTCCAGAGAATATTATTTAACTCGGTAACAGTTTCGCCAAACAAATCGATGGTTTCACTGAACAGATAGCTGAAGCCAAGTTTTTTCTGCAGTTCACGGGAAGGAATGTTATAGCTGAAATGACCTGCACCAACATAATCGGCATCTTCCTTGAGGAACAGATGGTTGATAACATCCTGTGTCGCCTCAAAGATCAAACCTTGCCGTTTGTACTCGTTGGAGATACCCAAGGAGAAGCTGAAGCCTTTTTTACCACTCAGTTCCGGATGTTCTTCTGAAGAGAAACCGCGATTATACACAGTGAGATTACCGATGACTTTGTTGGTTTCTTTCAGGACAAGGGCATAACCACGTTCCTCTTTGTCCTTCAGCCAGTTAAAGTTCAGGCGAACATCTTCCACTGTGTTCAAAGGAGAACGCCCCATCATACGGTCGCGCTCCGGGTCACCTAAAGAAAAGGTACAGTAATCCGCAAAATCCTCTTCTCTGAATTTACGTAGAATCAAACGTGGTGTTTCGAGAAACATAAGGACTCATCCTTTCATAAAATACTCTTTGCAGTCAAATACTGCAGGAATAATATAACATAAAAGACGAAAACAGTCTACTCAAGCAGAAGGTATGCCCCGCCGTGTTGCCGAAAAGGCAGCTCTTTTCTTGTACATTCCAGCAGATTATGATAGGATAGAAGCAGTACAGTACAACCGATCTGTCTGATTTTATATGAATGATTGGGAGGATAATGTGATGCTTATTAAGAAGGGTTCGGGATGGAAAGCCTGTTTTGATAGTGAGAATGGACGTTATTTTGGCGAGTACGGTGGAATACAGGACTATCACCTGTTTGAGATAACAAAAGAAATATTCGACCGTCTTGATAAAAAAATGCGGGAGAGTGAGGCGGGCAGCATGATGCATGAAGGCAGGCATATGTATATGTCTGTAAATGACCGATGTGGTCCTCCGTATACGATCGTTTTCGATGATGATTATGAGACGCTATGTCCTTGGGCCAGTATTGTAAAAAGCGGACAGGTCTGGTCTGACGAATTAACAGATGCTGCGGTGGAATTATTTGAGTCTGAAGAGAACAACCGTGAATAGCGCAGGAAGAAACATGAATTGAAAGAGAAAGAATGATTTCACATTTCATACGACAAATAAAAAAGCCAAGCTGCATATTGCAGCTTGGCTTTTCATATCAGTGCTTATTTGGTTCTCTGGAAGTATTTGTCCAGTTCTTTTTTGATGCTTTCCGGCATGCCGGTGTCAACTGGCAGGATCACGGAGTTAGCAACGCGGGAGATCATCTGTGCTGCGAAGCAAATGTTTGCTTTCAGAGCTTCTTCGCCCAGAGGGAACATGGTATCGCGGCAGGTGTGGATCTCGGAAGTTTTGGTACCACGGGAGAGACCGATGCCTGGGATGCCTTTGTCAGCGAATGGAGCAGAGTCGGAAGAATGAACGCCTACGCGGGTTTTTGCAGAGTAGCCAACTTCGCGGCAGAATGCGTCAACGAAGTCTTCCAGATTCTTGTCGCCGGTGATCATGATGTTGTTAGGACCGAGAACGGTACCGCACATATCGAAGTTGAAGCAGAATTTGATATTCTTTTCAACCAGTTCAGCGTGCTGTTCGATGAATGCTTTGGATCCCAGCAGACCCTGTTCCTCGGTGCCGCACCATACGAAGTAGAGAGTTCTCTTTGGAGCGTTTTCCAGGAAGTAGTGGTACAGACCCATCAGAGCTGCGGAACCGGTAGCGTTGTCCCATGCGCCAGGGCCAACAGGCAGAGAGTCGAAGTGACCGGTCAGAACGATAACTTCGTCAGGTTTTTCGGTACCTTCGATCACGGAAATAACGTCGTGGGAAGTAGCTTCGCCGTCAGTCTGTTCCAGTTCGATGTGGATCATTTCAGCGCCGTTGCGAACCAGTTCGGTAGCGTCATGAGCGTTGATGTAGAAGGTAGGGATCACACCCTGTTCCAGGAATTTTGGACGCAGGTTTCTGGAGTACATACCAGCTTCGTCATTGTTGTGGTAGTATTTACCCATGATAGCGAAGATAGCAGCTGCATTGCGTTTGCAGAGTTCTTTATAAACGTCGAGGGTTACAGCGTTAACCATAACAACGGTGTCGCTCAGGTCATCTTTACCCAGGAAGTCGCGAGGGGTGCCTTCTTCAGCGTAGAAGAATTTCAGGTCTTTGCCAGGAGCAGGAACGTTGCCGCACATACCGAATGGAACAGTAGCGATCTCCAGTTCATAAGGAGCGATCACTTTGGTCACATGGCTGGTGTAGGTAGAAGCAGCAATCTGGAAAGGCATCAGTTCGCCTTTACCGCCTGCAGCTTCAACGTCTGCCAGGATCATATCAGCAGCTTTTTTCTCAGCAGGAGTACCGCCATAACGAACAAAGCTCAGTTTTTCAACAAATGCAAGTGGAGAGTAATTGGACATAATAAATCTTCCTTTCATTCTCAAATTTAAGTCCTCCACTATTATAGTACACTTGGACGCACAGCACAAGAAGAATGTAAGATAATCCATAATTTTTGTATTAAATTTATGAGAAAGCTATTGATTTTTCGTCATATAGTTATATACTTAATGATACAGAAAGTTTTGTTTATATGAAGGTGATGAAATGAGAAAATCCTATGAAATGGATATGGTCAATGGTTCGCTTCTCAAGAACATTCTGCTCTATGCCTTTCCGCTGATGCTTTCCGGTATTCTGCAGCTGCTCTTCAACGCCGCGGACATCATTGTTGTTGGTCGTTTTGCAGGCAGCCAGGCTTTAGCTGCGGTGGGATCCACCAGTTCCCTCATTAACCTGCTGATTAACCTCTTTGTCGGTGTATCCATCGGTACCAATGTACTGGTTGCCCGTTATTACGGTGCCCGCGATGTGGAAGGCATCGAAGAAACGGTCAACACATCCATCATTACGGCAGCTGTCGGCGGCGTGGTGCTGATCTTTATCGGCTTCTTCGCATCGCAGCCTCTGCTGGCTCTGATGGGAACCCCAGCTGACGTTATCGACCAGTCGGTTCTGTATATGCGTATTTACTTTGCCGGTATGCCTGCCTTTATGGTGTACAACTTCGGTGCAGCGATCCTCCGCTCTGTCGGCGATACCCGCCGTCCGCTGTACTTCCTGATGATCGCCGGTGTCATCAACGTTGTGCTGAACCTGATTTTTGTAATCGTTTTCCACATGGGCGTTGCCGGTGTTGCGTTGGCAACCATTGCTTCCCAGTTGGTTTCTGCTGTTCTGGTTATGCGCTGTCTGCTGCACAGCGAAGGTGCTCTGCATCTTGATCTGAAGCATCTGACCTTCAGCAAGGACAAGATGATGGAAATGCTCCGCATCGGTCTGCCTGCCGGCTTCCAGGGTATGGTCTTCAACATCTCCAACGTGCTGATCCAGTCCTCTGTCAACAGCTTCGGCTCTTTGGTTATGGCGGGCAACACCGCCGCACAGAACGTGGAAGGCTTCGTCTACACGGCAATGAATGCTTTCTACCAGACCAACCTGAGCTTTACCAGCCAGAACTACGGTGCAAAAAATAAGGAACGTATCAACAAGGTTCTGTTCTACTGTTTGGGCTTGGTAGCAGTTGTTGGCCTGATTATCGGTAACGGTGCATACATCTTTGGTGAAACTCTGCTGGGCTTCTACACCACCGATCCGGAAGTTGTACAGTTTGGTATGAATCGTCTGGCTATTATCTCTACCATGTACTTCCTCTGTGGTATGATGGACGTTATGGTCGGCACCATCCGTGGTCTGGGCTTCGCAGTGATGCCTATGATCGTCTCTCTGTTGGGTGCCTGCGCACTGCGTGTTGTATGGATCTTCACTATTTTCCAGCTGTTCCATACTCAGTTCAGTCTGTACATTTCCTACCCAATTTCTTGGGCAGTGACCTTTGCGGCTCACTTGATCTGCTATTTGGCAGTACGCAAAAAAGCAATGGAAAAAATGAATACTATCGTCTAAAAATCAACTCCCGACTCCTGAGAGCCGGGAGTTTTTCTGTACAGAAAGAAACTTTCGTGGTATAGTGAAAGTACATCATTGGATAGGGGGAGAAAGTATGATGAATCAATATGACTTGTTGTCGCCGCTGCGCTCTGCGGAGCCACCAAAAATCGTGAAAGCAGAGGGCGCGTCCTTCTGGGACAGCGAGGGCAAACATTATGTGGACTTGAGCGAGCTTTGCGTGATCCTCGGTCAGAACAATGAGGACTTTATCAATGTGATGTCCGATGCTCTGCGCAAACCGACGATTGCAAAAGGCGGTTCTGAGGTGAAAGAGCGTCTGCATCAGTATCTCATGGAAACCACCAACCACCAGTTTAACCATGTTCATCTGACCACTTCCGGCACAGAAGCGGCAGAGTGGGCGGTGCTGATGGCACAGAAGCTGACCGGTCGCAGTGAAGTGGTGACTTTCTGGAACAGCATCCACGGAAGAACCAAATTCGGTGCGGCACTGTCCGGACTTCCTGCCAGAAAAATCGGCTATGGCCCATTGGCTCCGGGTGTGATTTATGCACCATATCCAAACTGCGCAGACTGCCCGATGGGTCGCTGCAAAGAGGATTGCAACTTCGCTTGTCTGGAATTTTTGGACAAGAAATATAAATACGAATCCGCACAGGATGCTGCCGCTGTCATCGTCGAAGGCTATCAAGCGGCAGGTATGGTATTCCCACCGGATGGCTATCTGAAAGCCCTGTATGACTGGGCAAAATCCAAGGGAATGCTCTTTATTATGGATGAGATCCAGAGCGGCATGGGCCGAACCGGCACCATGTACTTCTATCAGCAGCAGGGCATCGAGCCGGATATGCTGCTTCTGGGCAAGGGTTTGGGCAATGGTCTGCATATTGCGGCGCTGCTCAGCAAAGACCAGCCGGAAAAAGCAGCGCTTCCTGCTATGAGCGGCGGCGCAGGCGAAGAAGTCCTGGCTTGTACCGCAGCCTGCGAAGTGTTCCGCCAACTGGAAAACGGACTGCTGGATCATATCAATACCGTAGGAAAACAGCTGCAGGAGGGCTTTGAAGCCATGAAGAGCCATCCGTCTGTTGTTGGACGCAGAGGCGCAGGTCTGGCAGCAGCGCTGATCCTGAAATCGCCGGAATTTGCGATGGCAGTCAACAAACAACTGAAAGAGCGCGGCTTTATTCTGGCAGGCGGCGGTGCGGCGATTTGCTGCCGTTCTCCTTACACACTGACCTCCGAGGAAGTATCCGAACTGCTGAAAGCGGTCGATGAGATCCTCACCGAGATGGAGAAGTAAAATGAAATTCGACAATGTTTACTTTGTCAACGGAACAGCCTATGCGGGGAAGTCCACTCTGGTCAAGCGGCTGGCGGAGAAATACAAGGGCATTGCCTGTGAAGAGAATTATCACGATGCTCTGGAGGCACAGCTGGACCCTAGAGAATTCCCTTGCCTGACCTATACAAGAGACTTGAAGGACTGGCATGACTTTGTCCGCAGAACACCGGACGAATACGAAGCGTGGTACAAGGGTGTGAGCAAAGAGTGCGAGATTTTGGAACTGCGCATTCTGGAAGAACTCTGCAAGGAAGGGAAGCCGATTTTCGTAGACACCAATGTCTGCGTGGAAACCCTGAGGGAAATTTCAGATAAAGATCATGTTCTCATTATGCTGGCAGACCCGGATATTTCCGTGCGCCGCTTCTTTGAGCGACCGGACAGAGAAAAGCAGTTTCTGTATCGTCTGCTGCTGGAAGAAGAACAGCCGGAGCGGGCACTGGACAACTTCAGACAGTGTCTGGCGCGCATCAACTCTCAGGAGAATTACGATGCTTTTCTCCACTCTGGTTTTCAGGTTCTGCTTCGTGATGAGAAGCGCAGTATAGAGGACACGCTTGCATTGGCGGAATCCATGCTGGGACTGAAAAAGTAAAAGAAAAACTCATCCTCCCTGCGGAGGATGAGTTTTATTTTTTCAGCTCAAAGTATCGGGAGAGAACGCCATCCTCTTCCCACTCTTCCACGAAATCAAAGCCCAGTTTTTCCAGAACGCGGATAGAGGCTATGTTGGCGGAGTAGGTGAAAGCTCCGATTTTCTCGATGGAGTAACGTTCAAAAATCTCACGCAGGAACAGTTCGGCGGCTTGTGTAACGATGCCTTTGTTCCAGAGAGATTTTTCAAAAATGCAGTAGGAGAGCATAGCAGATTTTTCTGCCTGCTCATCAATGCAGTAGCACCAGATATCACCGACGTACTGTCCATCAGCCAAAATCACTTTGCCGTAACTTGTAGCAGCAGGCAGGAGAGATTTCTGAAACATCTCCAGAGCTTGCTCTTCGCTTTGAGCGGAAGACGGAAGCAGAGCTTTAATTTCAGCATCCTGGGTTTTGCGCCAGTAGGTGGAAACATGAGCAGCGCTGCGCTCAGCAAGGGTAACCGTCATTATTTGACCTCCTGCTCGATCTCACGCTTGAAGAAGAAAAAGCCGTCTGCGCGGTCTACCAGCTCCCAGCCTTCCAGACCAAGAGCGTTAAACTGCTGCTGGAAATCCAGAGCGACTTCGTCATACTGTTTGTTCGTAATTGGGAGGCGGGTAGGGATAGCGATGACTTTATATTCAAATTGTTTCATGCGAATACTCCTTTAAGAAATTTTGTCTTTGGCGATTCCGTTTTTCTTCAGGTGTTGTGCAACGCTCCCACGCAGCAGCGCATACAGAACGGAGCACAGAGGGATGAAAATCAGCATACCCAGCACACCGAAGGCGCTGCCGCCGACCGACACAGCCACAAAGACCCACATAGCAGGAAGTCCAACGGAACTGCCGACCACTTTCGGATAGATGAGATTACCTTCCAGCTGCTGCAAAATGAGGAAAACAGCAATAAAGGTCAGCATTTTGATGAAGCCATCGGTCATCAGGATCATGAATGCGCCGATGATGCAGCCGATAAAGGCGCCAAATACGGGGATTAATGCAGTAACACCGATAAGGACGCTGATCATCAGGGCATATGGGAAGCGGAAAATGGTCATGACAATGAAGAACAGAGTTCCAAGCACCAAAGCCTCCATGCACTGTCCGGACAGAAAACTGGAGAAGGTTTTATCGGAAAGACGGGCGATGGAGAGGATTCGGTCAGCGATATTCTCCGGAAGGTAAGCGTAAATCAGACGGCGTACCTGTCGGCCAACGGTCTCTTTCTGCACCAGCAGATAGATGGAGAAGACAAAGCCAATGAAAAAGGTGAAAATTCCGCTGAAAATGCGGCTGGCTACGTTGACAGTGGAGTTGATGAAGCTGCCCGCACCGTTACCCAGGAAGCCAACGACATCCTGTACGATGGATTCCCAGTCCAAAGCGGCAAGTTCCTCCGCACTCGGCAGGTAGGAGAGGAACTGATTCAGGAAGGCTGGGTGTTCCTGTTCCAGATTTCGCAGGAACTGAATGACATTGTCACGGAGAAGAACAAAGCTGCTGCCCAATTCTGGGATGACCAAACCAAAGATAACAGCGATCAGTGCGACCAACAGCAGCAGGGTCAGCACCAGAGAAACAGGGCGTTTGATTTTATCGGCGATTTTTCCGCTTTTGCGGAACAGCAGACTTTCGATTTTCCGCATGGGTACATTGAGAATAAAAGCGATACAGCCGCCCAGAAGAAATGGCAAAATCAAGCTGAACACAGTGCCGCAGATGCTGCCCAGCAGACTTAAATTCTGCAGTGCCCAAAACAGCAGAACACCAAAAGCGACCAGACCAAACAAGGTTTTGATGGATTTTTGATTGAATTCCATGATGCCTCTCACACTCCGAAAATATATTAGTAGATGTTACCATTGTACCACAGAGAATGAGAAGAAATACAGAGCTTTTTATGAAATATTTGTTACAAAATAATAAGCCCCCGCGAAGCAGGGGCTTGAATGATTCTTATGCTTCTGCAGCAGCTTTTTCTGCTTCCAGTTTTGCTTTTTCCTCCAGATAGAGAGAATGAACTCTTGCCAGCTGGTTTGGAATGTCGATGTGCTGTGGGCACTGTTTTGCACAGAGACCGCATTTTACGCAGTTCACAGCACCTTTGTTGTGATTCAGAGCATTCTCGTAGCTGTTTACGAAACGCTGAGAGTTGCCGAATACTCTCCACTGAGCATATACGTTGAATACTTCAGGGATGTCAACGCCTTTTGGACAATCCATGCAGTAGCGGCAGCCGGTGCAAGGGATGTCGTTGAGTTTGCAGAGTTCTTCGGTGATTTCGTCAAGAACAGACAGCTCTTTCTCAGAGAGAGGTTTGAAGTTGCCCAGAGTTTTTACGTTGTCTTCCAGCTGATCGTCCAGAGTCATACCACTGAGAACAACAGCAACGTTGTCCAGACCGGATACGAAACGAACTGCCCAGGATGCGATGGAAGCATCTGGGTCCAGAGCTTTCAGTTTCGCATTGAACTCGTCGTTCAGGTTTGCCAGATAGCCGCCGCGAACAGGTTCCATAACCATGCAAGGCAGATTGTTGTCAACCAGAACCTGATACAGACGGTCAGCATGCATTGCTTTCCAGTCGAGGTAGTTCAGCTGCAGCTGTACGAAGTCCCATTTGTTAGAAGCAACAACTTCTTTCAGCAGAGGCTCGGTGTCGTGGAAGGAGAAGCCCAGATGGCGAATCTTGCCCTGTGCTCTCATTTCGTTGAGGAATTCCACAACGTGGCAGTCTTTATATTTCTGCCAGTTGTTGCGGTTTACGCTGTGAACCAGGTAGTAGTCGATGTAGTCGGTGTGCAGAGTTTCCAGCTGTTTGAAGAACAGAGCTTTCATGCTTTCTTCGTCCTGGAATGCGGAGCTGGTCATTTTGTCAGCCAGATAGAAGGTGGAGCGGTCGAAGTCTTTCATTGCTTCGCCCAGGGCTTTTTCGGAGTCGCCGCCGTGGTAAACAACAGCAGTATCGAAGTAGTTGATGCCCAGTTCGTAGCCTTTTTTGATGAGGCGGATTGCTTCTTCCATGTTCATGGTGCCGTCTTCATGTTTTGGGAAGCGCATGCAGCCGTAACCCAGACGGGTCAGGTTATCGCCAAGCTGAGGCATAAGTTTTTTATCCATAAGTAGTTCTCCCTTCATTTTCGCAAGAAAATTTTCACATCTTGAATTATAACATAAAAACGTGAATTGTGACAGAAAGTTTGTCGATGAAAACTAATTTTTGTGAAACTGCACGAAAAATTCTCTGTTTGTCGGTTGGAGTGGCAACTGGAATTTGGAAGATGTTGTATTTTATAGAAGCATGGGATATAATGGGAGATAAGGAGAGTGATTTTTATGAAAAAGGCAAAAATTTGGTCTTTTGTCGGCTTCAGCGCTGCGTACTTTCTTCACCTTGCTTTGACCAACGGTATCGAAGCGTATGAGCCTTATCGGCGAATCGGGTCAGCAATGATTACGTTGGCATTTGCGGCAGTGCTGTTTTATTTTGGTTTGTGTCACAGCAAAGGCTGGCATGGTGCGGAAATCAAGAAAATATACAATGAATGGTATGTTATAGCGGCCTTTGTATTGATTTCCGGCTTGGTGATGATGTTCGATTTTATCGTGCTTGAGTATATCAGGCGATATTTCTTTGAAGCATCAGTGATTGTACTGGGTATTGAAGGATATCGAAAAACGAAAGGAAAGGTATACCTGCTGTATATTCTGATCGGTTTGGCATTTCTGCTTTGGGATTTTGTGATAAGGTAGCGTATTCCACCCGCCTCTTGTGAGGCGGGTTTTTCTTTTGTAAACAATTCGCGAAAAACATGGAAAACAAGCCGAAACAGTTGACCTTGCTGCGGTAAAAATGGTAAAATAAGCTGATACATTATGTACTTTTCAGTTGTCTTTTAAGACAATATACTATGATACAGAAAGTGAGCGATTACTATGATCAAAATTTCTCCATCCATTCTGTCCGCAGACTTTGCAAATCTGGGTCAGGAAGCAAGAGACATGGACGCTGCCGGCGTGGAAATGCTCCACATCGATGTTATGGACGGTCACTTTGTGCCAAACATCAGCTACGGTGCTCCTGTGTATAAAATGATCCGCAAAGATTTCAGCCGCATCTTCGACGTGCATCTGATGATCAGCGAACCTCTGAAATATGTGGAAGATTTTGCGAATGCAGGCGCTGATATGATTACTTTCCACGTGGAATGTGACAGCGATATTCAGGCAACCATCGATAAAATCAAAGCCTGCGGCAAACAGGTTGGTCTGGTTCTGAAACCAAAGACCCCTGCTTCCGCACTGAAACCATATCTGGATCAGCTGGACATGGTTCTGGTCATGACCGTAGAGCCGGGCTTCGGCGGTCAGAGCTTCATGTATGACATGATGCCAAAAGTGAAGGAGATCCGCGAAATGATCACCGCTACCGGCAAAGACATCGATCTGGAAGTTGACGGCGGCGTCAATGCAGAAACCGCGAAAATCTGCGTAGAAAACGGTGCAAACGTGCTGGTTGCCGGTTCCTACCTGTTCAAACAGAAGGGAAAATATGCAGAGGCAGTTGCAACCCTGCGCTAATTTCTTCGTTCATTAAAGTATTGATTCAGGAGCGATACGGCGTTCTCTTTGAGAAGGCAGCAGTCGTTCTCCACCAGTTCCGCCAGCAGTAATTCACTGTCGGCGGCAGCTGCTCCGAGAGGACAAGTCTGTCCCTGAAGAGCTAAAATATACTGTCCGTTCTGCCAATATAGGGAAGAAGAGAGCAGTGGATCCAGCTGACGGCAAGCTTGCCGCAGCAGATCAAAGGAAGAAAACAGAAACAGGGTCGGTTCCGCGGATCTGACCCTGTCTTCCTGTTTCACCTGAGCAAGAGTAAATAAGAGTAGACAGCCCTCGTCCTCCACCGGATAGGCTTCGATGAGAAGCCGTTCGCCTTTGGGGTCAAAGCCGGTCTGAGCCAGTGCGGTTTCCAGCAGCTGACGAATGACAAGGCGGGTGTGGGGACAAAGAACATCGAGGGCTTCATAAGTGATGTCCAGTTCGTCCAGATCAGAGGCATCCAGATAAATGGACAAAGTGTGCGCGGAGATCCGCTTGATTTCCATGGCAGCCAGTCCTTTCCATACAATAAAATCGAAATCCAATGCAAAGGAGGAAGAATCCTTTTGAATTTACATAATTTGAAGTTCTGGAGTCGTAAAGGTGTGATTCTGGAGCAGAAAAAAGAACCGGCGCTGTCCCGCGACCTGCAGCAGTTCTTCTCCTCTCAGCCGACATCGGCAACGGCGGAGGCTCTGAAAGAGGGAGAGACCGTGACGCTGGAGCGTCTGATCCGTCTCAGCGAGGAGGCGAATATCATCGACGAGCAGGATGGCAAACCACTGGCGAAGATCCTTCGTAAATGGCTGACCAAACCCTGTAACCGCATTGTGGCGGATGCCATCGATGACGAGCCGTATGTATCCAGCCAGACCAACCCAATGATGAAACTCAGTGCAGATGCGGCCTATGGTTTGCGTTTGCTTCAGACTGCCCTGCAGCCGAAAAGTGCGGAATTTGCAGTCTATAAAGAAATGTATTACCTGAATTGCCGTATCCCGACCAAAATCGAGGAGTTCCCTGTGCGAAAAATGGGCGGCAAATATCCAATGGAAAAACGTGCAGTGCGCCGCTTGGGTGATGATGTGCTGACTGTTGGCGTTTGTGCGCTGATCCATCTGGCGCGTGCGGCAAAAGAGGGTACCGTTCAGAGCAGCTGCTTTGTGACGGTAGCGGGCAACTGCATCGGTAACCCTGCCAATCTGGAAGTGACCATCGGTACACCGGTATCCGCACTGATTGACCGCTGTGGTCTGATCACCGACCCGACCTATCTGGCGATCGGCAGCGCTATGAAAGGCATTGCTGTTTTGGATGCGGACAACACTTTGGTTCGCCCAAACACCAATGCGATCATCGCCATCAAGGAAAGCAAGCCAAATCTGCGCCGTATGGACTGCATCGGCTGCGGACGCTGCCTTGAGGTTTGCCCGGAGGGTCTGAATCCAATGGAATTGTATCGCACGATCTCCGTCAACCGCCGAGAAAGTGCGAAGCTTCTGGGAATGGATCGCTGCATTGGCTGTGCTGCCTGCAGCTATATCTGTCCGTCCCGCCTGGAGCTCTGTGAAATGATCCAGAGCCGAAAAGAAAAATGGAATTGCAATAAACAGGAGGTGAAGGGCAATGAAAATGAACGCTAAACCCTTCCCATACATTCGTGCGGAAGAACGCAGCCCGATGCTGATGCTGGACACTGCTATCGCACTGATCCCTCCCTTCTTCATGGCCTGCTTCTATTATGGTATGCGCTCGCTGGCCGTGGGTGCATTCACTGTTATTGCAGCAGTTGCGGCAAATTGGATTAGCGATCTTTGCAGCGGCAGAGGACTGGAGTGGTGGGACGCAAGCCCTGTGGTGACCGGCATGATCATTGCTCTGCTGATGCCTGCTTCGGTGCCGTATTATATTCCGATCATCGCTGCCCTGTTTGCTATTTTCGTGGTTAAATTCCCGTACGGCGGCACGGGCCACAACCTGTTCAACCCTGCAGCAGCCGGCTTGGCTTTTGTGACCTTATGCTTCGGAGATCAGCTCGCTAACTACCCGATCCCGCTGGAAACTCTGCCTATGACCGTAGATGAAACCGTGAAACTGACTCAGGGCGCGGCTTCTCTTCTGAAAATGGGAGCGATCCCTACCATTTCGATGGAACAGCTGGCCTTGGGTAACTTTGCAGGTCCGATGGGAACCACAAACATCTTAGTCATTGCCGCCTGTCTCATATACCTGCTGATCCGCCGCAATGTCAAGTGGTATGTTCCGCTGACCTATCTGGCAACCATCAGCCTGTTCGCGTCCCGCGTTCATCATGAAAATCTGAGTGCTGCCGAATCCATTATTGTGGAGCTGGTTGCCGGTTCTTTGATGTTTGTGGCGGTTTATATGCTGACTGAACCTGTGACTCTGCCGAAACGCCCGATGGGTAAAGTGCTGTATGCCATGACGGCGGCAGTCATCACCATGTTGTTCCGTTATTACGGCGTTGTACTGAACAGTGCAGTCTTCGCTCTTCTGCTGACGAACGCCTTCACCCCGCTCTTTGATCGACTGGTGGAGCAGGGACATATTGTGGAAAGGAGCGTGACCGGCAGTGAAGATGAGTAAAAATAACTGGTACCGACGCTTTCTCCTTGCAACAAAGGGAATTTTTCTGCAGAATCCGATTCTGACTCTGGGTTTGGCTCTGCCATTTGCTGTGGTAGCCTGCACCAGCCTGCAGACCGCAGTGGGCTTATCCATCGGCGCGCTGATGGCGCTGATCCCGGCGGCGCTGCTGCTTCCTTATGTAATGAAATGGATCCCACAGCAGCTTCAATGGCTGGATTATCCGATCTGTGCCCTGCTGTCTGCTGTTTTTCTGATGCCGACCCGCCTGATTACAGGCAGCCTTTCTCCGGCATTGATGGACTCCGTGGGTGTGTATTTCTCCTTGTTCTGTGTCAGCTCCCTGCTGTTCACAGTAAAAGAAAAATGTAAAGAAAAGGAACCTGTCCGCGCTCTTCTGACCCTCATCAGAATGTGGCTGGGTGTGGTTCTTGTTCTGGTGCTGATGGGTTGTATCCGTGAAGTGCTGGGCTACGGTACCATCTGGAATAAACCGCTGACCTTTATGAAAATCCGCTTCTCCGGCGTTATGGTCTCCGGTTTGGGCTTTATTCTGCTGGGCTTCCTGGCTGCTCTGGGCAAAAAGCTCCACAGAACTATCCTCTCTGTTCAGTTCTGGCTTCGTGATGGTTGGCCAAAGCTGAAAGCGAAGGTTGCAGGTATCTTTGAGAAAAACGAAAAAGAACCGAAAAAAATCATGGATGAGAAAGAACTCATCCATGAGGAAGAAAGCGCTGAACAACTGGTGGAACAAATCACCGAAACAGTATTAGGAAAGGAGCAGGATAACAAATGATGGAATTGATTGCTGTTTTTTCTGCGGCTTTGGCAGCAGAAAACCTGTTCTTTGCCCGTGCCTTTGATTTCGGCAACATGAGCCGTATCAACCGTGACCCGAAGAAACTGCTGACTTACGGCGGACTGAGCACTCTGATTCTGACCGTGGCCGGTTTCTTGGCTTACGGGGTCAACCGTCTGATTGCGGGAACGGTCCTGTACAACTACATCAGCGGTATTGCACATCTGCTGACTTTGGTTCTGGTTTATTCCGCTGCATATTTCCTGATGGGAAAATACGCAGCAAATTTCTTTGAGAAACTGGGAAAATACCTGCCTTTTGCTGCTTTTAACTGTGCAACACTGGGTAGTCTGCTGCTCTCCGCAAAAGATGTGGAATTGGACAGCTTGGCAAAAGCTCTGACCTACCATCTGGGTGCAGGTGTTGGTTTTACAGCCGCTCTGCTGCTGATTTGGAGTCTGCGTCAGCGTCTGAGCAGCTGTAACGCACCGAAATCCTTCCGCGGTCTTCCGCTGCAGCTGATTACCGCAGGTTTGATCGCCCTGGCTTTGGTTGGCCTGACAGGCAACCAGCTGCCGGCGTAATGGAGGGTGACGGATGGCACGTTCCTATAAAATCAAATCATATAAGCGAATTTACCGCCGTTCCATCAGCAGCATTATCCTTCGCTGGGTGCTGACCCTCGGAGCCATCGCCTTGGTTCTGTTCTTGGGCTGGAAGCTGTATCAGCCGCTCAGCAGCTGGCTGGCGGACTTTGAGCTTCCGTCACTGCCGACCTTTGAACAGCAGGAGCAGCCGGAGAACGAAACTCCGCCTCCGGTTTCCGAACCGGCTCAGAAAGAAGAACAGCCTCAGACTCCTGCAGTGACTCCTCCGTTGGAGAAACCGAAGGAAGAAATTATTCTGGAAGTAACGACTCCTGCAAAGAAAACCGCCTACCTCAAGGAAGAAACCGTGATGGATTCTGAACTCTTTGTGAAAGCCATCGAAGCCGCAAAAGCCTCCGGTATGGACAGTGTCATGTTTGATCTGAAAGATCGTGACGGTTGGCTGCTCTATCCGATCCAGTACAAAGAAGGTTTTGACGATTACTACACCGGTCACACCATTGATTTGGAGGCCGCTGTGCAGCAGATCAAGGCAGCCGGTCTGAAGCCGATCGCATCCATCTATACGTTCATGGATCGTCGTTTCCAGCAGGCAGAAACCTACGCCGGTATTCTGTATCAGGGCACCGAAAGCTTCTGGCTGGACAACGCACTGGACGCCGGCGGCAAATCCTGGCTGAACCCTTATTCTCCGCTGGCGAGAGATTATATCTGCAAGCTGCTGGATGACGCAGCTGACATCGGTTTCGAGGAAATCGTACTGAGAGAATTCCGTTTCCCGATCGGTTATTCCATGGAAATGATGGACTTTGTCTATGACGATGGTCAGTCAAAACAGGACTGCCTCAAAGAAGCGGATGACCTGTTCCGTGAATATGCGAAGCAGTTGGGTATGGATCTGTGGATCGAGTATCCGGCGGCAGAGTTTGGCGGTGATGCCCGTCCTTACGGCGGTGATGTGCTGGAATTGCTGGAAAGCCGCTGTGTCATCGACCTGAGCGGTCTGTCCGCAGAAGAGATTTCAAACGCACTTTCTGCGGCAAAAATGCAGCAGCCAACGGCTGATTTTGCGGTACTTATCGACAGCGAGGAACAGCTGGACGCTGTGACTGCTGCTGAAATCGATCACTATATTCTGCATTAAAGCAAAAGAAAAAGCTCCCGAATTTCGGGAGCTTTTTTGTATGTTTTATTCTTCAACGACAGGAGCGTCAACAGAGTTTTTCTTAACAGATTCTACGCCGTTTACGCAGCTTTCATGAGCTTTGTAGCCTTCGCTGACACCGATGATCTGACCGTTGGTTGCTTTCAGGCGGAAGCGGAACTCACCGGAGTTATCGGTATAAATTTCGAATTTTGGATGTTTCTCTTTTGCGAAGCCCTCTTTGGTCTGGTCTTCCACAGCAGCGATTGGAGCATTTTTAGCAACGCTTTCAATGCCGTTTACGCAAGCAGCTTTGGTGGTGTATACTTCGGAAGTCAGGATTACCTGACCGTTGGTTGCTTTCAGATCGAATTTAATGCCGGTTTTGGTTTCACGAATAACGAATTTTCCCATGAGTTTTCCTCCTGTTGTGCATAAAATCAGAACCAAAATTGGTTACCACTTTTATCATACACCGAATGACAGTCCATTTCAAGCGTACAGTCGTCTTTTTGTAGAAAATATGCAGAATTTATACTTTTTTCAGATGAACCACCATAGAGTCTCCGTCTGTATAGCGGCGAGTCAGATTCAGGCCGGCCTTCATCAGTGTGTCGCCGTGGTAGATTCTTCCACTTTCCTCGTCACGGTACTGAGCCATTGGGTCAAGACCCTGCAGCTTCAGGAAGTACACCGGTTTCACAGAGGTACGCATGACAACAAAGGTCAGCAGAGCCTCAGACTTGTCCTCGGAAACATACATCCATGCGGCGCACTTGCCCTGTTTGCCGTTGTAAGTATCATTCGGCATAATCAGGCGATAGAGGTCGCCGCGGTTGATGACATTGTAGTAGCGGTGATACTCATCCACCTGCTGACGGATCAGCTCTTTCTCCTCATCGGAGAGAGCGGTCAGATCCAGCTCGTAACCGAAAGCACCGCCCATAGCAACATGACCGCGGGTGCGGAAGGAGGTCATTCTACCGGTCTGGTGATTCGGGCAGGCAGACACATGACAGCTCATGGAAGAGGCAGGGTAAACCATGGAGGTGCCCAGCTGAATGTCTACGCGCTCCATGGCATCGGTGTCATCGCTGGTCCAATACTGCGGAGAATAGTAGAGCATCGCCGGGTCATAGCGTCCGCCACCGCTGGAGCAACCTTCCAGCAGAATCTGCGGGAAGGCAGTAGTCAGGCGGTCAAGCAGCTCATAAGTACCCAGAACAAAGCGGTGGAAGGTTTCCTGTCGGCGTTCGGCAGGGAGCCAGCCGCTGCCCACTTCAGTCAGGTTGCGGTTGAAGTCCCACTTCACATACTCAATGTTGGCAGAGGAGAGAATGGCAGACATGCGCTCGAAGAGATAATCTCGCACATCCTGGCGGGTCATATCCAGCACATACTGGTCGCGGGCGATGGATTTCTCGCGGCCTTCGATGTGCAGACACCAGTCCGGGTGGGCCTTATACAGTTCACTGACAGGGGAGACCATCTCCGGCTCGAACCAGAGACCGAATTTCAAGCCCAGAGCATTGATTTGCTCCACCAGCTTTTTCATTCCGCAGCGAATTTTATCTTCGTTTACGAACCAGTCTCCCAGAGAGCTCTTATCGCTGTTGCGCTGACCGAACCAACCGTCATCCAGCACGAACATTTCGATGCCGCAGTCGGCAGCTTCTTTGGCGATGGAAAGGATTTTTTCGTCGTCAAAGTCGAAGTAGGTGGCTTCCCAGTTGTTGACCAGTACAGGACGGGTTTTGTCACGCCATTCGCCACGACAGAGGTGGCTGCGGTACAGCTTGTGGAAGGTTCGGGACATTTTGCCCAGACCTTCATCGGAGAAGACGAGGACCGCTTCCGGAGTGACAAAGGATTCTCCCGGTTCCAGACGCCAAGTGAAGTCGCTTGGATTGATGCCGGCCATCAGACGGACAGTGCCGTAAGGGTCGGTGTCAGCGGAAATTTCAAAGTTGCCGGAGTAAATCAGAGACAGACCGACGGCCATGCCATGTGTTTCGGTGGTCTCTTCGGTGACGAGAGCAGCAAATGGGTTGTGGTAATGGCTGGATGCCCCGCGCTTGCTGGACACGGAAACGGTGCCGTGAGCCAACGGTGTGCGCTCTACATGGCGCTCTCTTGCCCATGTGCCCCAAAGATGCAGCAGCTGAGGCTGAGGCTCAATGGAGGTGAAGTCCACGCTGGCGCTGTAAGCACGAAGAATATCCAGCGGAAGCTGCTCTTTGCAGCTGTTTTCAATGACGGTTCTGCGGCAAATCGCGGAGAAGTCACGGAAAGCGGTGTAATAGAGTTTTACAGTCAGCTTGGTAGCCGGGTCCTCACAGGTGATGATGAGGGTCTGCGCTTCTTCATCGGAAGCATAAACAGCAGGCTGTTTGTCTACCTGTGGTTTGCCGTTCACGATTTCATAGGATACATAGCGCAGATCGGTGGCGGTGGTTCCGGCAAAGGCAGAGCTGTTCCCGTGAGCTTCCATCATTTTTACTGCGATTGCTGATGGGCGGAAGTCGCCGCAGCCGTTGGCGGGATACTCAAAGGTTGCCGCATCGCAGGAGAACCATTTGTTTTCCTCGTATGTATGAGATGGACGTGGTACAACAGAGTCATGAGGAATCTGCACCAGCAGGTACTCCAAATCATCGTCAGAAACCTGTGCGCCGCAGTAGAGATGGAGCAGATAGCCATGGAACACGCTCAGCACATAGGAGCTGTCCCCGGATTTCAAATGGAAAATCGGTTCTCCTCGCTGGGAGTGATGTACATGAATCATAAAACCACTCCTAATTAGTAGCGTTCATAGTGGATCTTTTCCATCAGAAGGTCGCTGTCCTCATAGGCAGGGGCGTGGCTTGCCGGCATACCCAGAGAGAGGATCGCTTCCAGACGATAAGTGTCCGGATAGTGGAGCAGTTCGCGGAGGTAGGTCTCAGTCAGGCGGCCATCACCGGCTTCGCGCAGTCTGCCCTGAATCCAACAGCTGCCGATTCCCAGAGCGTCAGCAGCCAGATGCATATTTGCCATAGCGATGGAAGCATCTTCTACCCACACATCGGTTTTATCCGGGTCAGCGATGACAACGATGGCAGCATCAGCGCCCTCCAGCATACCTGCACCGCCTGCGCGGCATTTGGACATCTTCTGCAGAGTGTCTTTGTCGCGAACAACGATAAATTCCCAAGGTCTTCTTGCTCTGCCGGAAGCAGAGGTCAGACCGGCTTTCAGGACCTGTTCCAGCAGCTCCTGCGGAATGGTTTCACCGGTGTACTGACGAACGGAACGACGATTCTTAAAAACAGAAAGGATATTCATAGATTCACACTCCTATTTGTATTAGAAAAATATCTCCTCTTTCATTATACAACAAAGAGAAGAAAATTCACAGAAAATTCTCCACAAAAGTCCGTTTTATGGTATACTATATAGCAGTAATGCAAATGAAAGGACTTGTACTGATGAGTAAATCCAAATTTTCTATGAAAGAATGGCTGAAGAAATTTTCTCTCGGCCAGAAACTGATTTTCGCGAACTTCCTGATGATGATGCTCCCGCAGATTCTGATCTTCGGCTTTGCCGGTCAAAATGGCATGATCGCATGTCTGGTTCTGTGGTATATCGTTTATCCGCTTTACAGTCTGGTATATGGCTGGCAGCTGGGTAAAGGACTGGAATATCAGGCGAAATATCTGCCGCTGCCTGCATTATTCTACCTTCCAACTGCTCTGCTGATGGTTTCCTTTACTGAGGTAGCCCTGTATCTGTATGCAGGCATCTATCTGGCAGGCAGCTGTTTTGCAGCGCTGCTCCACCACCTGCTGAAAATGTACATGAAATAAGCAAAGAAAAATACCGCAGCATCTGCTGCGGTATTTTTTATGGATTCGGCGCATCGCCGTCTTCATTCAGTTCTTTGCCCAAAGCCACAAAGCACTGATCCAGATAGAGCTTATGGCAGATGGTGATGATGGTGTTGCGGAGAATCAGTTTTTCGTCCGTCATATCGGTGCCAACATTGTCCAGCGTGTCCTTAATGCTGAATACATACTGCAGCACATTCTCAAATTCGGCGCAGAAGTAATTATAGGCCTTCTCCGGGGTGTAGACCTTTTTCTGCATCTCGAAGAGCATGCCGACATTGTCCAGCGACAGCACGCTTTTTGCAAAAGCGGTGAACATCAGGTAGGCGATCTGATCTCGGAAATACTGCTTCTTAATGGGGTTTGCAATCAGCCCTTTCTTTACATAGTTGCTGATCATCGAGCCTGTGATGCTAAGGTCGTGGAAGGGTTCCAGATACTCTTCAATGTATTTTGTTGTTTGTTCCAGATAAAGACCCACGTTCGGAATCTCGTGATAGCGAGGAAGATGATAACCAATGACGGAGTCTTTGATGCTTTCTTTGTTTTCTTTTTTCATAGCTTCATTGTAGCGAGAAAGTTCACGAAAGTCAAGGGAAAACGTTAGCTGTCGTTCCTAAAAATCCTTGACAAGTTTTTGGAAAACTGCTAACCTATATACAGACCAGATGATAATAAGGAGAAATTAGGATGACATATAAAATCGTATCGGATTCCAGCTGCAACCGCTTCTCCCTGGAGAACATTGCATTTGAAAATGTTCCGATGAAGATCCGTACTGACAATAAAGAATATGTTGATGATACCAATCTGGACAAAGCTGCCATGATGAATGACCTGCTGAAATACAAAGGCAAGTCCGGTACCGCTTGCCCAAGTGTCGGCGAATGGCTGGACGCTTTCGGCGAGAACGATGTTGTGTTTGGTGTTACCATCACCAGCAATCTGTCCGGCAGCTACAACGCTGCTGTGGATGCGATGCATCTCTTTGCAGAAAATCATCCGGATAAACACTGTCATATCGTGGACACCCTCACAGCAGGCCCGGAGCAGGATCTCTGCGTGGAGAAACTGCAGGAACTGATGCTGGAAGGTAAATCCTTTGAGGATATCCGTTCTGAGATCAGCGAGTACATCAAGAGCACTCATTTGCTCTTCTCCCTGGAAAGCCTGAAAAACCTGGCAAACAACGGACGCACCAGCCAGGTCGTTGCAGCAATGGCGGGTATTCTGGGCATCCGTCTGGTGGGTAAAGCCAGCGACCATGGTACTCTCGAGCCAATGCACAAATGCCGCGGCGAGAAAAAGGCACTGGAAACCATCTATAAAGAAATGCAGCTCAACGGCTATGCCGGCGGCCGTGTTCGTATTGGTCACAGCCTGAATCTGAATGCTGCGGAAACTCTGAAAATCATGATCCTCAAGGATCACCCAAATGCAGATATCACCATCATCGACCACGCCGGTCTGTGCTGCTTCTACTCTGAAAAGGGCGGCGTTCTAGTTGGTTACGAGGGCGCAAAGAAATTTGATTAGCTGAATTTTGCCGATTGCACAGCTTCCTGAAGCTCTGCAGTCGGCATTTTGCTTAATTTATTCGTTAAAAAATATACAATCAAACAGACTTTCTGTGGCGCACAGTGTTTTCACTTGAAATACAGAACTGACTGTGCTACAATGAAATCAACAAAAATAGCTGTATAACTTCGACAAATTAACCTATTGTTTTCGAAAGTTTCTTATGGTATAATGATAACAAATAGGAATTGTTCCTAATTTGTTAATTCATAAACACAGTATATTAGCAAATACTATGATTATATTTTATTTTGAAAGGTTGGTATCACTATGGGATTCTTAACTGGTAAAACTGCTATCATCACCGGCGCAGGTCGCGCTGTTCTCTCCGACGGTCGCTGCGGCTCCATCGGCTACGGTATTGCTACCGCATACGCAAAAGAAGGCTGCAATCTGGTTATCACCGGCCGTAACATGAAAAAACTGACTGATGCAAAAGAAGAACTGGAAAGCAAATACGGCATCAAAGTTCTGGCTGTTCAGGCTGACGTTTCCGAAGGTCAGGACAACAAAGCAGTTGTAGAAAACGTTGTAAAACAGGCTGTTGACACCTTCGGTGGCATCGACGTGCTCATCAACAACGCACAGGCTTCTGCTTCCGGTGTAACTCTGGCTGATCACACTCTGGAACAGTTCAATCTGGCTATGTACTCCGGTCTGTACGCTACCTTCTTCTATATGCAGGCATGCTACCCATATCTGGCTAAGAGCAAAGGTACCGTTATCAACTTCGCTTCCGGTGCAGGTCTCTTCGGCAACTTTGGTCAGTGCTCCTACGCTGCTGCAAAAGAAGGTATCCGTGGTCTGACCCGTGTAGCTGCTACCGAATGGGGCAAAGACGGCATCAATGTTAACATCGTATGCCCACTGGCTTGGACTGCTCAGCTGGAACAGTTTGAAAAAGCTTACCCAGAAGCATTCAAAGCAAACGTGAAAATGCCACCAATGGGTCACTACGCTGACCCTGAAACCGAAATCGGCCGCGGCTGTGTTGCTCTGGCTCACCCAGACTTCAAATACATGAGCGGCGAGACCCTGACCTTCGAAGGCGGCATGGGTCTGAGACCATAAGTTTTGCATATTCATCCACCCTGTTTCGGCAGGGTGGATTTTTTTCAATCTCTGTGCTATGATGAAGCAAAGGAGAGTGATACCATGACAGAAATGACGATTGCTTATTTAATCTGGCTGGCTTGTGCTTTGCTTTTTGTTGTATTGGGTGTGATCGATCTCATTCATGCGGGAAAGGGAAAGCCCTTTGGTTTCTACAATATCAGCCCACCTCCGAAAGCGGAAACTCTCACAGATGTCACTGCCTACAATCGTGCAGTTGGCAAGCTCCTGGTCGGTGCAGGTGTGGTCTTTGCCCTGATCGGTCTGCCGCTGCTTTTCAATGGAGATAATGCCGCACTGATCGTCCTTGTGGGGGTATTGGGCAGCATTGCATGGGTCATCGGTATGGTGCTGGTTTATGAGCTGGGTATTCTGAAAAAATATCGAAAGAAGAGATAGGATATGCCAATTTCCACATTTGTGGCAGTCTGCGCCTTCTGCGGAACGTTTCTTTTTATGGGCTGGTTGGCCATTGGAAAAATGAAGATGCAGCCGCGGGGACTGCGTTGGTTCAAATATCGTACAAGAAAGAGGTAACACAAAATGACTGAATTGAAGAAACTTCATGACGGGTCTCTATACGATCCCAATGAATCTTCCGTCATGGCAGAACAAACACAGTGCCTGGAGCTGCTGTATGAATATAACATGACCCGTCCTTCCGAGGCGGAAAAACGAAAAGACTTGCTGAAAAAAATGTTTGCGGAGATTGGGGAAGGCTGCTATATTGAACCGCCATTCCACGCAAACTGGGGTGGACGTCATGTCCATTTCGGTAGAATGGTGTACGGAAATTTCAATCTGACACTGGTAGATGATACGCATATTTATGTAGGCGACTGTTGTAAATTTGGCCCCAGCGTCATTGTCGCCACAGCCGGTCATCCGATTCTGCCGGAGCTGCGGATGCATCAGTATCAATACAATGCTCCGGTGCATATCGGAAACAATGTCTGGGTAGGTGCGGGAGCGATCATTCTGCCGGGCGTTACCATCGGCGATAATTGCGTTATCGGTGCGGGTTCTGTTGTGACAAAAGATATCCCTGCCAATGTGGTCGCAGTAGGAAATCCCTGCCGTATTCTTCGTGAGATCGGCGAGAAAGACAGAGAATTCTACTTCAAAGATCGCCGCATCGATTGGAATACGATGAAATAGCTAAAATCTACAGCCGTTTTTCACAGACGGCTGTTTTTTTGTATATTTTTAATCAAAGGCTATTGCATATTCATTCGATGTGTGCTATTATTTATTCACGACTTTGAAAACATACTCTCTGGAGGTCTTATATATGAAAAAACAGATCAAAAAATGTGTCCTTGCTTATTCCGGCGGTCTTGATACTTCCATCATCATTCCTTGGCTGAAAGAAAACTACGGCTGTGAAGTAATCGCAGTTTGCGGTGATGTTGGTCAGGGTAACGAAACCGACGGTCTGGAAGAAAAAGCACTGAAAACCGGTGCATCCAAACTTTACATCGAAAATCTGCAGGATGAGTTCGTTGACGAATATATCATCCCTACTATGAAAGCCGGCGCAAAATACGAGAACTATCTGCTGGGTACTTCCTTTGCACGCCCAATCATCGCAAAACGTATCGCAGAGATCGCTCTGGCTGAAGGCGCTGACGCGATCTGCCATGGCTGTACCGGTAAAGGTAACGACCAGGTTCGCTTTGAGCTGACAATCAAAGCCTTTGCACCAAATATGACCATCATCGCTCCATGGCGTGAGTGGGACATTAAGAGCCGTGAAGAAGAAATCGATTACGCAGAGGCTCATAACATTCCTCTGAAAATCACCCGCGAAACCAACTACTCCAAAGATAAAAACCTGTGGCATCTGAGCCATGAAGGTCTGGATCTGGAAGATCCGGGCAACGAGCCTCTCTACAACAAGAAAGGCTTCCTGGAAATGAGCGTTTCTCCGGAACAGGCTCCTGATACTCCAACTTATGTGGAAATCGAATTTGAAAAGGGCGTTCCTGTTGCACTAAACGGCGAAAAAATGAAAGCATCCGACCTGATCATTGCTCTGAACAAAGTGGGCGGCGCAAACGGTATCGGTCTGCTGGATGTTGTTGAGAACCGTCTGGTTGGTATGAAGAGCCGTGGCGTTTACGAGACCCCGGGCGGCACCATTCTCTACCATGCACATGAAGTTCTGGAAACCATCTGTCTGGATAAAGAGACCTCCCATTACAAAGCTCAGGTTGCTCTGAAATTCGCAGAACTGGTTTACAATGGTCAGTGGTTCACTCCGCTGAGAGAATCCATCTCCGCCTTCGTGGACAAGACTCAGGAAACTGTAAACGGTAAAGTAAAACTGAAACTGTACAAAGGCAACATCATCAATGCCGGTGTTTGGAGTCCAAACAGCCTGTACAGCGAAAATCTGGCTTCCTTCGGCGAAAGCGACTACGATCAGGCTCAGGCAGAAGGCTTCATTAACCTCTTCGGTCTGCCAATCAAAGTAAAAGCTCTGCTGGAAGGCAAATAATCGAACACACAAGGGAGCGGCAAGCTTGCCGCTCCCTGTTTCTGATGGAGGGATATTTTATGAAATTGTGGTCCGGCCGTTTTGATAAGAATACCGACCAGCTTGTGGACGAACTGAACGCGTCCATTACCTTTGACCAGCGTCTGTTCCGCGAGGATATCACCGGCAGTATGGCGCATGCGAAAATGCTGGGCAAGCAGGGTATCATCGCTGTGGAAGAATCTGAAAAAATCATCGAAGGCTTAAAGGGCATTCTGGAAGATATGGAGGCAGGAAAGATTCCTTTCCTGATTTCCGATGAGGACATCCATATGTGCGTAGAGGCAGAGCTGACCCGCCGCATCGGCGACACCGGTAAACGTCTGCACACCGCTCGCAGCCGTAATGATCAGGTGGCGCTGGATTTCCGTATGTATATGAAGAATCAGGTGCTGGAGATCCGTGCACTGCTACTGCCGCTCATCGAAGTGCTGGTGAAAATGGCGGAAAATAATCTGGATACTATTATGCCTGCCTACACTCACCTGCAGAGAGCACAGCCAAGCACCTTTGCCCACTATATGATGTCCTATGCCAATATGCTCAAACGCGATGTGCTCCGTCTGGAGGACTGCTACGAGCGTATGGATGAAATGCCGCTGGGCTGCGGTGCGCTGACCGGTACAACCTACCCGATCGACCGCCAGTTTGTTGCAGAACAGCTGGGCTTCGCACGCGTTTGCGAGAACTCTCTGGACGGCGTTTCCGATCGTGACTATTGTGTGGAAATTCTCTCCGCACTCTCCATCATTATGATGCACCTGTCCCGCTTCTCGGAAGAAATCATCATGTGGTGCAGCTGGGAATTCAAATTTATTGAGTTGGATGACGCCTATTCTACCGGCTCTTCCATCATGCCTCAGAAGAAGAATCCGGACATCGCTGAGCTTGTTCGCGGCAAGACCGGTCGAGTTTACGGCAGTCTCATGGGCTTCCTGACCATTATGAAAGCTCTGCCGCTGGCTTACAATAAGGATATGCAGGAGGACAAGGAGCAGGTCTTCGACGCGGTTGATACCGTAAAAGCCTGCCTGCCTGTGTTCACCGCCATGATCGATACCATGACTCTCAACAAGGAAAACATGAGAAACGCAGCTTCCCGTGGTTTTATCAACGCCACCGACTGCGCTGACTATATGGTGAAGAAGGGTCTGCCATTCCGCGACGCCTATACTGTTGTCGGCAAGCTGGTCAACTACTGCATCAATAATGGTAAAACACTGGAAAGCCTGTCCATGGATGAGTACAAATCCTTCTCTGACATCTTCGAGGACGACGTGTACCATGCCATCGATCTGGAGACCTGTGTGGCAATGAGATTGTCCCAGGGCGGCCCATCAAAAGAGTCTGTTCAGGCACAGATCGCTTCCATCAAGAAATTCCTTGCAGAAAAAGAATAAGAAACAATAAAAAGCCACCTCGAAAGAGGTGGCTTTATTCTTGCGGAGATTGATTCCGCGACACAAAACTTCTATTTTTCTGTTATGATGACGCGAAACAGCCTGTGGGGGCATCCCCACTAGCGGACAGGGCAAACGCCGTTGACGCAGTCGCTGGCACCGATGTCCAGTTCGGTTTCCTCACGCTCATATTTGGAGATGAGAGACGGATTGAACGGGCGCATGGCAGCCTTGCGGCTTTCGTATTCTTCTTTGCTGATTTCCTCGTAAGGCATCAGATCGTAGAAGCTGTCGTCGTAGCTGAGGAAGGACAGAGCAACCACGTCGTCCCAGTTGTTCCATACCCATTCTTCCACATCTGCCCATTCGTTGTCGCGAACATGAACGGTGATG
The DNA here is from genome assembly GCA_017439985.1 of Oscillospiraceae bacterium. GTDB lineage: Bacteria > Bacillota > Clostridia > Oscillospirales > Ruminococcaceae > Negativibacillus. The sequence goes on along the minus strand of JAFSIC010000007.1, from coordinate 54,295 downwards.
GAGCAGTTGTGGTCTACGTAATGTTCCATGAACATCTTGTAATTTTCCAGCTGTTCAATAGCGGAAACATCGGCTTTCACGCGGCCGCTTGGAGCCTGTACCGGGAATTCCACAACCTTGGTCTTTGGATTGATCGGATCCTGACCAACCTCCGGGAGAACCGGGTAGCCCAGCTCTTCGCAGACTTTGCAGAGAGGGTCGGTGGCGGTGATGCGGATGCGGCGCACATAGTATGGGGAGTGGGAGTAGTGCACACCACTGGAAACGGTCGGCAGCAGGGAGAGGGTGCCCTCCGGCTTGATGGTGGTAACCAGCAGCGGCTTGGTCATGTTCATGGATTCTGCGATCTCGTCAGCCGCTTTGCGAGCAGCTTCACGCATTGCTTTGAGGACGTAAATCTGTTCATCTCGGCTCAGATTTGCTGCGTTGACCATGTCCTGCCAGCCTGTCATGGAGCAGCCAACCAGACGGTCGCGCTGCTGCACCTGATTCCAGGAGTGCATCTCCAGTTCGCGGCAGGTCATGCGGAAGCCTGCTCTCGCAGACAGACGCTGTGTTGCCAGCAGACCTTCCAAGTCCAGCTTGCCGTCTTTGACGAAAGCTTTTACATTGATAGTGGTCAGGTTGCAAAGACCATGGCTGTCCAGAAGAATTTCGCCGCAAGGGTTGCAGCCCTTGAAGTTCGGGCGGCGTTTCAGACCGGCTTCTTCGTTAATCCAACCAGGTTCACCGGAGTAGCGCATCTGCTGAATATGCCAATGCAGCTGCTCACGGGTCGGTTTGCGGCGGTAGAAGATGGAGTTGTTGCTCATCTGGCGGTGAGAGATGGATTTGTCCATTTCCCAGCGACCGTTGATCTGTTTATAGAGATTGCTTTTTGCTTTGATGCAGGTTTCGTCATCCTGATCGATAAGACCGATCTCAGAGGTGCGGCGCACACCGCCGGAAACCACGTTTTCACCGATGATGTTGGCGATATCCAGCAGGTCGATCGGCTGCAGCTGAGTACGATACTCGCCGCTGCGAACACCGGCTGCGGTGATAACCTTGTTGATCTTGTCCAGCATGGTCATCATGGACTCATAACCGGATGCGGTGCCGCCGAATACTTTCAGACGCTCGCCGCGAGGGCGAATGCTGTCGTATTCCACGATCATGGTTTTGATGCGGTTGTATTCATTGGAAGTCAGAATGTTGAAGTAGTGATCCAGAGCCTGTGCCCAACCTTCTTTGGAGTCACCGATGGAGATGGTCACATCGTCCTTGGTGAAGGCCAGATTGGTGAATTCCAGACGCTCCTCTTTCGGACGGGCATTGTACGCCTTATGGAGGATCTTCATATCGGTACGGATTTTTGGCAGCTTAGCAGCGTCCTCTTTCAGCACGCGCACACCCACGCCGGAACCTACCATCAGCAGGTAGAACAGGTCGTGATAAGCATGGAAGTCATCGATGACCTCAAAAGCGCAGTTATAGTTGGCCATTGGATACTCAGAAGCGACCTTAGTGTTGCCTACCCAGAGAGTACGTCCGGAAAGGAACTGTCTCATGTGGTAGATGTTGTCATACAAGGTCTCAGCCTCTTCGCGGCTGGTCGGTGCCAGAGAACAGTTGTATTCAACGGCACGACGAACAGTCTCCCACCAGAACTCTCTGCGGTTCAGTTTCGGCAGATAGCGGGAGTATGTGCGGGTAAAGACAAAGGAACCCAGCTGTTCCATTGGGTTTGGTGCGTGTTTGTATTTGCTGAGGAAGTCGCGGGACAACAGACCGCCGCCAAATTCATCCTCCTGGCCGCGGGTCTTTTCTTTTTCCATGCGGTACATCATGTAGGCGCGGACGGTGCGATACTGCTGCTGTTCAAAGAGGATCTCTTCCACGGTGTCTTGAATACGCTCAATATCAACGATGTCCTCGCCTTTTTCTAACAAACGTGCTTCCACCGCATCGGTTGCGGTGCGGATAGCTTCTTCGTTCTGCTCGCCGGCAGCGGCGGCGGCCAGACTGATGGCACGATAGATAAATTCTTTATCGAAAGCAACGATGTTTCCACTGCGTTTTCTTACGTTCATTGCCTTGCTCCTTTCGAGAATAAGTGACTGTAATCAAATTATAGCAGGTGGAGAGAGGAAAGTACAAGCGGTTTTCATTGGCAAAACTTAAGATTGTAGGATTGCTTGAAACGGGGGATAAAACTTTGGCGGGCTTCATCCGCTGATGCTATTGACAAATTGTTCATGACACTTCCGTTGCATGGAATCCCTTGCTGTGATACAATAAATGCAGGAAAATTCATGGAAAAAGGAGAATTTTTATGAAACTGGAACGCAATGATCCTTGCTGGTGCGGCAGTGGAAAGAAATATAAAAAATGTCATGCGGATTTTGATGAGAAAATCGAACGCTTCGCTCGTATGGGCGCGGAAGTTCCGCCTCATGAGATCATCAAAACTCCGGAACAGATCGAAGGCATCAAGGCAAGCAGCCAAATCAATATTGCGGTGCTGGACTACATTGCCGAGCACATTCGTGCAGGTATGAGCACCGAGGAGATCGATCAGCTGGTTTACAACAAAACCAAGGAACTGGGTGGTATCCCTGCTCCACTGAACTACGAGGGCTTCCCTAAGAGCGTCTGCACCTCCATCAATGACGTGGTTTGCCACGGTATTCCAAGCGAGGATGTGATCCTTCAGGAGGGTGACATCATCAACGTGGACGTTTCCACCATCTATAACGGCTATTTCTCCGACTCCTCCCGTATGTTCTGCATTGGTGAGGTGTCCGAAGAAGCAAAACATGTGGTCAACGTGGCAAAAGACTGCATCACCGAAGGTCTGAAACAGGTAAAACCATGGGGCTTCCTGGGCGATATGGGTCAGGCTGTCAATGATTACTGTAAGGCTCATGGCTGTTCTGTCGTCGTGGAGATCGGCGGTCACGGCATTGGTCTGGAGTTCCACGAGGAGCCGTATGTCAGCTATGTTTCCAATCGAGGCGAAGAGATGCTCATGGTTCCGGGTATGGTCTTCACCATCGAGCCGATGGTGAATGCCGGTGAAGCCGATGTTGTGATGATGGAAGGTGACGACTGGACTGTTTATACAGCTGACGGTTCTCTCTCTGCACAGTGGGAGATCACTGTCCTCGTTACAGAAACAGGTTACGAAATTTTAACCTATTAAAACGGAAAATTTCCTGAAATGGATAAAGCTGTTTTGCGAAAAAATCCGAATATGTTATACTGATTCTATATACTAACAGGAGGCGGCAGTATGATTTTACGCGAACTGACTTTATTGGGGATTTTCCTGAGAATTATGACGGCTTTTCTTGTGGGCGGCATCATCGGTATGGAGCGCGAAATGAACAACCACTCTGCCGGTCTGCGAACTTATATGCTGGTTTGTGTCGGCTCCTGCTTGATCATGATGACCAATCAATATGTGTATCAGGTTTTCGGAGCAGGTGACCCGCTGCGCATGGGCTCGCAGGTCGTCAGCGGTATCGGTTTTTTGGGTGCAGGCACCATTATCGTGACTCGCAATAACCAGATCAAAGGCTTGACCACGGCTGCAGGCTTATGGGCGGCAGCGGGAGTTGGTTTGGCAGTCGGAATTGGTTTCTATGAAGCGGCTCTGGTCGCCAGCGCGGCAATTTTTATCATTCTGACCATCCTTCATCGCTGGGACGACCAGATGCAGCAAAAAGCCAAGGTGATCAATGTATACATCGAGCTGTCCAATGATTATCCCTTGGGCCAGTTTCTGCGTCAGCTGAGAAAAATGGATATCGACTTCGGTGACATTCAGCTGGACAGAGAAGCCGCGGTGGACGAGGAGGTTCGCTCTCTGGTGGCAACGCTGAACAGTAAGAAGCGTATCAGCCACAAGAAGCTGCTGAATCAGATCCGAGAGCTGGATGGTGTGGTGTATCTGGAGGAATTATAATGAATATTCGCAGCATGAGAGCGGACGATTGGTCCGCTGTTGCTGAAATTTATACACAGGGCATCGAGTCGGGGATTTCCACCTTTCAGCAGGTTTGTCCGACCTATGAGGCTTGGGACAATGCTCATCTGAAACAGGGGCGTTTGGTAGCGGAAATCGATGGTATCATTGTGGGTTGGGCAGTGTTGGCAGCAACTTCGGCGCGGGACTGTTACCGCGGCGTGGTGGAAGTCAGCGTCTATGTCCACAAAGATCATCAGCATCGCGGTGTTGGTCATGCCTTGATGGATGCCATCGAAGCAGAAGCACGCAGTATGGGCTGCTGGACTCTGTTTTCTGTAGTTTTTGAAGTGAACAAAGCCAGTCTGGCTCTGCATGAAACCTGTGGTTACCGCGTTATCGGTTATCGGGAGCGCATCGCACAGGATCGCTTCGGACAATGGCAGAATACCATCCATCTGGAAAAAAGATTGTAAAAAACCTAAAATAAATTGCCGCAGCACCATGCGTTTGGTACTGCGGCTAAATTTTTGGAATTTTGGAAGCTACTGATGACGTTAAATCTCGACAAAGAGAACAGCTTCCTTACCGGACGGAACTTCTTGACGAATATTACCGTTCTCAAAAAATGCGGAACCGCCTCTTGCGATTTCTTCGTCCTCTCTATCAATACACACCGAGTTTACATACAACACTTTTTCACATATTTTTTGGGCTTGCGATGCGTACTCGTATTTTATAGAAGTATTCCATTCATTGAAATGAAAGTCTGTGTAAACGGGCCAAAATACAACATTAGGTTTCAGCAGTTTTACACTATCGACATTTTCATCATACCACAGGTCGCCGCACAGACCAACGACCACTTTTTGATCCATAAACTGAAATGCGTGAAAACCATTACCTTCCCGATACTGTGTGCTTGCAAACGACTCTTTCCAGCCAGGAGATACTCTTCGATAAAGATCTATGACAGAACCGTTTGCATCGATTGTAATTTGAGAACTATAAAAACTGCTTCCTTCTTTTTCAATAAAACCGAAAGAAACAGCGGTAAGGCATTGTTTTGCAACAGAGCAAATTTCCTTGATAATCGGATCATCCTGAGAAATTGCTATTTTTGTATCATGTTCCATATCGAAGGTTGCTCCATAAAAGCCTTGTAAAAATGCTTCGCCAAATATTACAATATCGGCACTTGCCGAATAGGCGGTCAATGTGTCAATGATCACTTTTTTATTATACTGTAGATCCTCATTGATAAATCCCACCGAAGCTAATATGCATTTCATTATCATCACTCCGTTTATTCCGTTTTTGGAACTACTCCATATCACAAATGCGAAATCCTTTTTCTTCATTAAAGAACCCACTGACGAAATCGTCAGTGGGTTTTGTGTTATAACAGTGTCACAGCATCCAGACAAAGCTGCAATGCAACAGGCATTGATGCTTCGCCGAAGCCTCGCATATCGTGCTGCTCCACGTTGGCGAGAGAGTCAGCGGTATAGAGAAGCTGTCCGAAAACAGCGCCGCGGAATTGCGCGCAAGCCATGAGTCCGGCACATTCCATTTCAACAACGGAACAGCCCTCTTCTTTGCGGTATTCCACCATTGCTTTGGTTTCTCGGTAGAAACCGTCCGTCGTCCAGGTTTTGCACTTTTTGCAGGGGAGCTTGTGGAGAAGTAAAGCCTGCTCAATCGCTTGGACAGCCGTTTCATTGGCTATCACCGTGCGGGAAGGCGGGAGATAGTGGTAAGATGCACCTTCATCTCGCAGAGCCTCCACCGGAATGAGGAATTCGTTTTCTTCCAGCGGAAGCAACGCTCCGCAGCTGCCTGCCGCAATGATGTTTTTGACACCGTAGCCGATGAGCCAATCCATAAACTGCACCGCAGCCGCAGAACCCAGCGGCGCCTGACAAAGAGCCAGTTCTTTTCCCTTGTATTCCATCTTCCAGACAGGGTAGGTTTTGGTGATGGTCTGGAAGCGGCTGATGACAGGCAGGCAATGTTTCAGCGCAAAGCGCTCCACCTCATCTTCCAGAAAAGCAAAGACGGCTCGCTCCGGCAGGGAGGCAAGTTTTTCATGGTCGGGCATGATGACGGCATGCTGCTCGTCGTCATATTCTAAAATAGGGCTGTCATTTTTGTATAATGGCATATTGATTCACCTATTTGTATAAGTAAGAGTAATTCACATCGCTCCAATCCACACCGCAAATGAGATTTCCATCACGGTCATAGATGTTACCGGAGGCTCCATGCCAGCGCGGAATGGTGTCATCGTTCAACTTACCATCGGCGGATACCTTGACCTCATCCACGATGGCGCGATGAGTGAAACCACTGCTGTCTGTCATTTCCACCATCAAAAGCATGGTGGAACCGAATGGACATTCGAAGCTTTCATTGATTTCCAGAGTCAGCTCCAGTGGGTCGTCATTGGTCACAATAGCGGCAGGCTTTTTGCCGAATACCACAGCATTTTCCGGCTGTTCACCCAAGAGGGCGCTGCGTTCTACTTCTTCGCCGTCGATGACACGGATCAAATCCAGAGAATTGACCTCGTAATCCAAGCCGCCTTTCTGCTCCACGGAAACGCGCAGAGTACCGTTTTTATGCCAGTTGAAGGTGTTGGCACCGCTGACAGAGCCTGTGCTGGTGCCGCTGCAGGAAGCATAAAGACGAGGAACGAACTCGTCACGGGGATTGATGTACCAATCCAGAGCCTGTGTGCGAACAACACCGTCTTTGCTGAAGGAAACCTCGGTGACGCGGCTGCTGTCAAAGATGGATATAGGGAATTTTGCCACGAAATCACCGTTTTTCAGGTTCATTGGGTATTCCTTATCATTGCAGGTGAGAACGGCGGTGGTGCCATCAGGTTCAAATTCTTTCAGGGTCACGATGCAGCTGAGGTCCACAGTGCCGTTTTTCAGGTTAGGATCTTCCAGAGAATAACTGCTGGTACTCAGCAGGTTATTGCCCTCCTCCACACTGTTTTTCACATTGGTGGCAATGTTGCGGATGTCATCGTGGAGGACGCTGTGCATGTTGCTGACGCTGTTCTGCAGGCTGTACAGACGGTCTTCCAGTGCAGAAATGCGGAAGAGACACAGAACCGTCAGCAGACAGGACAGGACGCAGCAAATGATGGGAATATGTTTTTTCATGTTGATCTCCTTTCTTGACGATAAAATACTTCTTTTTCTCATTATACTATTTTGCGGATAAAAAGAAAAGTCCCCGAAACTTCGGGGGCTTTTCTCAAGTTTCAATATTCTGTAACAATTCTGTGACGGAAATACCGTAAAGCTTTGCTAATGCAAACAGATTGGAAGTGCTTGGCTCGGAAGTGCCGTTTTCCCATTTGCTGACGGCCTGTCGGCTGACACCCAGAGATGCCGCAACCAGCTCCTGTGTGAAGCCGCGCTCGGTGCGCAGTGCTTTCAAACGCTGCGAGAGAGTTTCACGAATTGCGGCAGCTTCCTGTGTTGCTTGAGGATTTCCTTCCCCCAAGTACTTTTTCAGAGCACGAAACAGCAGGCGAATGAGCTTCACAAAGACAACGATCAGCGCGACGGTGCAGATGAGGTTGAACCATTGTGCGATGAGCGTTAGCATAAATACCTCCTCCTTTCCCTGAAATCATAGCAGAAAACAGGCAGTTGCGTCCACCAACTATGGCGCAACTATCGGTTACCCCTACAAATTCAGCAGAACAAGAGCCACAACGACCAGCAAAAGTGCAAACTTTTTCTTTTTGCTGACCTGTTCTTTGAAGAAGAACACACCGGCGAGGGTAATGGAAACGATGGTGGCTACGCTGTATACCGGATAGGCGATGACTGCCGGAACAGTGCTCAGTGCGTGCAGAAGGAAGCGGGCGGAGAAGTAGTTCGGTACACCGATCATGATGCCGAAGCCGATTTCCGCTTTGCCGATCGGCGCTTTGCTTCGCAGATTCATCAGTACAGCGAAGAGACAGGCAGCACCGAAGGTAAAGAGCAGGTAGTGGTCTTTGAAAGCGGCAGAACCGGTTTTGTCGTAGATATTTGCCATGGAGTCAGATGCACCGCTGACCAAGAGGGTCACCAGCAACAGAGCTTTTTTGTTGCCCTGAGAGAAGGCGCCCTTTTCAAAATAGATGATGGAGATGGCGATGAGCGCAACAACCATGCCCAGCAGCTGCAGAACTTCCGGGCGTTCTCGGAAGATGACGATAGCCATAAGAGTCGGTACCAGTACGCCCAATTTGGAGAAGGCAGAGGTCAGCACGATGCCGTTGTGGTGCATATTCTCCTGCATGAAGAACAGGCTGGCAAGGTACAAAAATCCGCTGAATCCGCCCTGCAGGACGGCAGAGCCAAAGCCTGCTCCTGTGGTGAACAAGGAAGTACCGAGAAAGGCACAGGACAGCAGAACACAGGTCAGGTAGTTGGCGATGAACATGCCCATATCATTTTTGACCCGTTTTTCGCTGAGTCGCATGGAAACGGATACCATGGTGGAACTTGCAATGGCAAGCAGTAAGTAGAACATAAAAATCCCCCTTTTTCTGTTGGACTCATTGTAGCACATTCGTCGGGAAAAAGCTACCTTTGACAATTGAGACCCCAAAAACGACATTTCAGAGGCTGAAAACGACATTTCAGCGATTTCCTCTTTTCATTTTTTGAAATTGTGGTAGAGTATAAGTGAGGAAAAGAAGAGAGGGGGAAAGAAATGACAGTCAGTATTCAATTTCTGCTGCTGACCGTTTTGGCTCTGGTGGGCTGTGTTATTGTGTTCGTTACCATTTACACCCGCTTGCGGCATCAGTACGATGCCTTGGTGAGCAGCTACCGCGACTTGGAACGGCTCAACAGCGACCTCCGTGCACAGCGGCATGACTACCTCAACCATCTGCAGGTAGTTTACGGGTTGATGGAGCTGGAAGAGTATGATGAGCTGAAGACCTATCTGGCACCCATTTACAAGGGTATGATGAAAACAGGTAAGGCTCTGAAAACAAAGAATCCTGCCGTTAATGCTCTGCTGAGAGCAAAAATGGAGGAGGCAGAAAGCAAAGGCATCGATTTCTATGTGGAAGTCACCTCCGATCTGAGCGGACTGAAGGCAGAACCTTGGGAGCTGTGCAAAGTGCTGGCAAATCTGATGGACAATGCCATTACAGCGCTGGAGGCTATCCCTTCCGAGAAAAAACTGCGGGTGGATATCGGGGAAGACAGGGACAGCTACCGTTTCTCTGTGGCAAACAATGGTCCCGCCATTCCGGAGGAGCTGCAGGAAAGCATCTTCCGGGAGGGTTTTACAACCAAAAAGGAAAGCGGTCACGGCATGGGGCTTTCTATTGTGACCCAGGTGCTGAAAACCTATAAGGGAACGATCAGCCTGTCCTCCACGGAGGAGGAAACAGTCTTTCGTATCCGCATTCCAAAATCAAATCAGAAGTAAGGAGAGATTCAGAAAGGAGGAGAATCATGGAATATCTCGGTATTTTACTGTTGGTTCTTGGTTTTGTACTGATCGGCATTGAAATGGTGCTTCCGGGCTTTGGAGCGCCGGGAATCAGCGGTATCGTCAGCCTGACAGCGGCTGTCCTCATCATCGCGGACACGGTGGAACAGGGACTGATGATGACTGTCGCCATCATTGTTCTGGCAGCCATCATGATGACCATCATCATGGGTCTGCTCAGTTCCAAAAAAGTGAAGGCGCCTATCGTGCTGGAGGCGGAACTGAAACCAAACGATGCTTTGCTGGACTCCAAAGATTTGGAGTATCTGGTGGGCAAAGAGGGCAGAGCTACTACCGACTTGAAACCGGTCGGTAAAGGCAGCTTTGATGGGATCCTGCTGGATGTGCGCAGTGAAAGTGCATATCTTAGTAAGGGCACCGCTGTTCGTATCAGCAGAATCCATGAAAACAGTATCATGGTTCAGGAAATGAAGTAAACAACAATCTGAGTGAAATGTGAGGAGAAAATTATGATTGGTAAAGTTGTATTATTGGGTATTATTGGTCTGTTCATCGTTCTGTTCTTCAGCTTTGTGCCGGTAGGTCTGTGGATCTCCGCCATTGCATCCGGTGTGCGCGTTGGTATTATCGACCTGATCGGTATGCGCCTGCGCCGCGTTACTCCATCCAAAATCGTCCTGCCGCTGATCAAAGCGACCAAAGCAGGTCTTTCTCTGAAAGCAAATCAGCTGGAAGCACATCTGCTGGCCGGCGGTAATGTGGACAGCGTGGTCAATGCGCTGGTTGCTGCAGAACGCGCAGGCATCTCCCTGACCTTCGAACAGGCTTCCGCCATCGATCTGGCAGGCCGTGACGTGTTCGAAGCAGTGAAAATGAGCGTAACTCCAAAAGTTATCGAAACCACTCCAATCTCTGCTGTTGCAAAAGACGGTATCGAGCTGCTGGTCAAAGCAAGAGTAACCGTTCGCACCAATATTGACCGCCTCATCGGTGGTGCCGGCGAATCTACCGTTCTGGCACGTATCGGTGAAGGTATCGTTACCACTGTTGGTTCTTCCCAGGAACACGCTTCCGTTCTGGAAAATCCGGACGATATCTCCAAAGCTCTGCTGGAAAAAGGTCTGGACTCCGGTACTGCGTATGAAATCATCTCCATCGACATTGCGGACGTGGATATCGGTCGAAATATCGGTGCAAACCTGCAGTCCCTGCAGGCAGAAGCCGACAGTAAGATCGCACAGGCTCGCGCAGAAGAGCGTCGCGCTATGGCGGTTGCTCTGGAGCAGGAAATGCGCGCTGCTGTTGTAGAAGCTGAGGCAGCTGTTGTGAAAGCAGAAGCAGAAGTTCCTCGCGCTATGGCGGAAGCTCTGCGCAGCGGCAATCTGGGCGTAATGGACTACTACAAACTGCAGAACGTACAGGCTGACACCAAAATGAAAAAAGGTATCGGCAGCGGTGCAGAAGCTTTCGCTGACAGCAAAAAATAGGAAATTGACATGATCAAAGTGATTTTAATTGAAGATGAGCCGGAGATTCGCAAAATTCTCCGGAAAATCATCGAAAAGCAGGATGGCTTTGAGGTAGTGGCCGAGTGCGGCAGCTTCGCTGAAGCACTGACTGATTCCAGCCGCTTCAAACCGGATGTTGCTTTTGTGGACATTGATCTGGGCGGCGAAAGCGGTCTGGATTGTGCCAAACTGCTGACCGAGCTGAACCCGAAGATCAAAATCGTTTTTGCCACCGCTCATAGCGAGTACATGGCCAACGCTTTTGAGATTTATGCTTTCGATTATCTGGTGAAGCCCTTCAACATGGAGCGCGTGATTCGTACATTGAAGAAGCTGAAAGAGAGTCTGCCGCAGGCTGAAAGTGGGGACAGCGGCGACACTGTGATCCAGTCGGAGCGATTCAAGGATAAACTGATGATCAAGAGCAAGGATCAGGTGTTCTTTGTGGACACCAAAGAGATCATCATGCTGGAGCGCATCGACGGTGTGACCCGTATCGTCACCAAAGATGAAGTGTTCCAAAGCTCTGCTTCCCTTAGTGATCTGGAAGCAAAGCTGAATCCAACGGAATTCTTCCGCTGTCACAAATCCTATATCATCAATCTGGCCTGCATCAGCCGCATTGAGCCTTACGGTCGCTGGACCTTTACCGTTTCTTTGAAAGGCTGCAGCGACAATGCCCTGATGACCGCCCAGAACTACGAGAGTTTGAAAGAGTTATTTGAATAGCAAAAGCCACCTCATTTGAGGTGGCTTTTCTTATGCTTCAAAATAGTCCAGTTTTAGCAGACCCTGTTCGGTCAGGCGATAAACGCAGTCACAGACCTCGCTGATATATTTGCGGTCGTGGGAGATGCTGATGATGACGCCGCCATAATGTTTCAGCACATCGCGGATGACCGGTGCGGAGAGGGGAGAGAAGTTTCGGGTCGGTTCATCAAGAATCAGCACATCGGCTTCGGAGAAGCTCATCTTCAGCAGAAGCACTTTGGCTTTCTGACCCCCGGAAAGCTCTCGGATAGGATGCTCCATTTCCTGCGTGGTGTATTTCATGGAGCCCAGAAAAGTGCGGGCGCGGGTGATATCTTCTTTGCTGCCGCCGGGTGCAAGGAAATCCACAGGAGTCTGTTCCAGTTCCAGCAGATCCTCGTAGTTCTGCGGCATATAGGCTGCTCGGATGTCACTGCGCTGCAAAAGCTCTTTTGCAAGCTGTTTCAGCAGGGTCGTTTTGCCGCATCCGTTGCGTCCGATGATGCAGACCTTCTGCTGACCCTTCACAAGCAGCTGGATATTTCGCGCCAGAATACGCTCTTTATCGGCTGTCTTTAATTCCGACAAGGAATAATCGATCATGATTTTACCATTTGGAATTGAAATATCCTCTCCAAAGCGGAGAAAAATAGCTTCTTCCTCCTCAGGAAGCTGCCGCATGGCTTCATGCTCGCGCTCAAAGCGCTTCTCCATGGATTTGACGGCTTTCATTTTCTTTTTCAGCAGCTGACCGGCGTGTGGGTCTTGACGGGAGACGGTGGCCTGCGCGTGCTCCACTTGCTGATACAGACGCTGGAATTTTTCCTCCCGAATCTTCTCCTGACGCTGGTCATTGAGAGCCTCCCGTTCCTGATTTTGAAAGGCGGCGTTGCGTTGGCGGATATAGTCTTCGTAGTTTCCGCGGAACACCGTAGAACGGCTGACGGTTTTTCGACGCAGCTGCTCCAGATGGATCACCACATTGGCACAGCGGGAAATGAGGATCTCATCGTGGGAGATAAAAAGAACAGACTGCGGGCAGTCGCGGATGAACTGTTCCAGCCAACGGAGGGTTTCCAGGTCCAAATCGTTGGATGGTTCGTCCAGCAGCAGAATGGTGGGTTGTGCCATGAGCAGGCGTGCCAGCTGGGTTTTCACCTTTTCCCCGCCGGACAGACTGCTCATACATTGATCTCCGTAGATGAAATCGGTCGGCAGATGCAGCTGGGCTGCCAGCTGTCCCAATTCCTTGGGAGTCAAATCAAAGAATTGCTCACATTGACAGAAGTATTCGTAGATGCTTTTTTCTTTATCGCAATCAGGCAGTTCCTGCGGCAGATAGCCCAGCGTTTCCCCGCTAAGAATACGGCTGCCGGTGACTTCCACATACTCCTCCACGGACTGAGGATCGTACAGCCAACGCAGCAGCGTGGATTTTCCGTTGCCTTCCTCGCCGATGAGCACCGCTTTGTCGCCGGGATTCAGACTGAAAGTGAAATCGTTCAGAATGGTACGCAGGTTTTTTTTATGATAAATACTGAGTTTTTGAATTTGCAGCATAGACATTCCCCCTTGGAAACAAAAAATCCGCCTTCGCTGCCGAAGACGGATCATGCCGAAACGAATCCAAAATGACGCAGAAATACGGCAAAGATCTCCTTCGGCAAACGAATACAAGGCAAACAGAACAGCGATAAAGCTGCCCTTGTTCTCTGTGTTCTTTTACCAAATTCGATTATTTGCGCATTTCCTCACCTTGCACAGCGGAGGCTGTGCCTTTCGTTTATTCTGTTTCTATTATAGGTGAAATTTTTTGTTTTGTAAAGCTGTTGGCTTAAAAAGAATCGTGCTCATCTTCACCCAAATCGCCGACAGATAACCAATAGTAGAGAATGTCTCATTAAAATATTAATAGTAATTTGAAATTTTACCCCGATTTTACGTTCAGGTAAAGTTTCTGTAAAATCACAAAAAACTATTGACGCGGATTTGCAAAGTTGTTATACTGAACTCAAATCGAAGATGACACCCATAAAAGGGAGTAGTTTTTTAACACAGTTGCAACATTCCCGTTGGTCGAAAGACCATCTGCTCTGTGTGCCAAGAATATTGGTAACAAGACTTTTCATGTGGTTTCCAAGCTGGAATTGCTATTTTAGGAAACGATGAAAGGTCTTTTTTGTACCTTCTAACTTATAATTATGTCCATAAATGGCAAAATAAAGCAGCTTGGAATTCCGTCTTCCGGATTCTTAGCTGCTTTTTTGTGCAGTAATTATTATTAGGAGGAATTGAAATGGAAAAAAACAATCAGATGTTTCGACATGATGCAAAAGAGATCATGGAACAGTTTCAGGTAGGCCGTGACGGTCTCAGTACAGCGCAGGTTGAACAGCAGCGCCGTACTTACGGTGACAACGTGCTGGCCGAGGAGCAGAAAAAAAGTGTTATTCAGGTCTTTCTGGAACAGTTTAAGGACCTTCTGGTTATCATTCTGATGATCACCGCAGTAATTTCCGCAGTGACCGGCAATGCAGAGAGCACTCTGGTTATTCTGGCTGTTATCGTTCTGAACGCAGTTTTGGGTACCTGGCAGCATTTCAAAGCTGAAAAATCTCTGGAAAGCCTGAAAGCAATGTCTGCCCCGAATGCAAAGGTAATGCGAAACGGTGTTAAGGTTGAAGTTCCTGCCAGCGATATCGTTCCCGGCGATATTCTTCTTCTGGAAGCCGGCGATTTGGTGGCAGCAGACGGACGAATCATTGATAACTTTTCCTTACAGGTAAACGAGAGCTCCCTGACCGGTGAATCCGAGGGTGTGAATAAAATTGCAGAAATCATTGATGCAGAAAATGTTGCTCTCGGTGACCAGAAAAACATGGTCTTCTCCGGTTCTCTGGTAACCTACGGCCGTGCGAACGTGGTCGTTACTTCCACCGGTATGAACACTGAGATCGGTAAAATCGCAGCGCTGATGAATCAGACTCAGCAGAAGAAAACTCCTCTCCAGCAGAGTATGGACCAGTTCAGTAAAAAGCTGGCGATCGTCATTATTGTAATTTGTATTGCTGTTTTCGCGCTGAGTATGTACCGCGAAATGCCAATGATCGATGCACTGATGTTCGCTGTTGCACTGGCAGTTGCTGCAATTCCGGAAGCTCTCAGCTCTATTGTTACCATCGTTCAGGCTATGGGTACTCAGAAAATGGCGAAAGAAAACGCAATTATCAAGGAAATTAACGCCGTTGAGTCCTTGGGTTCCGTATCTGTCATTTGCTCCGATAAAACCGGTACTCTGACTCAGAATAAAATGACCACCAAACAGGTTTACGCGGACTTCCAGCTGTTTGATGGCGAAGAGCTGAATTTTGCCAACGATGCTCACCGTTGGCTGCTGAAAACCGCAGTTCTTGCCAATGACGCAACCTCCGTTAATGGGAAAGAAATCGGTGACCCGACAGAGGTTGCTCTTATCAATCTGGGTCATAAATTCTGGCTGGAGGAGAGCATTTATCGCCAGCAGCATCTGCGTCTGGCAGAGCTGGCTTTCGACTCTGACCGTAAACTGATGAGTACTCTGCATCAGCTGGATGGCGTTTATACCCTCTGCACCAAAGGTGCGATGGACGTATTGTTAGAACGTTCTGTGAATATTATTACAAAAGACGGCGTCAGAACGATTACAGAATCTGATAAGAAAACCATTGCTGATGTGAACCAGCAGCTGTCCGAAAATGGTCTGCGCGTGCTGGCATTTGCGTACAAACAGTATGAAGGCGACTCCTGCCCGGACATCACTCTGGCTGATGAAAACGGTTACACCTTCGTTGGTTTGGTGTCCATGATCGACCCTCCTCGTGAGGAATCCAAACAGGCTGTTGCCGATGCAAAACGCGGCGGCATCCGCACCATCATGATCACCGGTGACCACAAAGTAACCGCAACCGCGATCGCAAAACAGATCGGTATCTTCTCCGAAGGCGATATGGCGCTGAGCGGTGTGGAACTGGATTCCATGAGTGACGAAAAACTGGCTGAAATTTTGGAAAAAGTCTCCGTTTATGCTCGAGTTTCCCCGGAACATAAGATTCGTATTGTTACTGCTTGGCAGAACAAAGGCAAGATCGTTTCCATGACCGGCGACGGTGTCAACGACGCTCCTGCTCTGAAAAAAGCCGACATCGGTGTTGCGATGGGTATCACCGGTACCGAGGTTTCCAAAGATGCTGCGTCTATGATTCTGACTGACGACAACTTTGCAACCATCGTCAAAGCAGTGACCAACGGTCGAAACATCTTCAATAACATCAAAAACTCCATTCGTTTCCTGCTGTCCGGTAATATGTCCGGTATTCTCAGCGTACTGTACACTTCTCTGATGGCTCTGCCGGTTCCATTCCAGGCAGTGCACCTGCTCTTCATTAACCTGCTGACCGACTCTCTGCCTGCAATTGCCATCGGTATGGAACCTGCAAGAGAAAATCTGCTGGACCACAAGCCTCGTGACCCGAAAAAATCCATCATGGACAAGGAATTTATGCTGAATGTTCTGCTGCAGGGTGCGTTGATTGCGATCTTTGTCATGACTGCATATCACATCGGCTTGAATCAGGGCGGAAATCTGCTGGCAAGCACCATGGCCTTTGCAACTCTGGCCCTGGCTCGTCTGTTCCACGGTTTCAACTGCCGCGGTGAGAACTCTATTTTCAAACTGGGCTTCCGCAGCAATATGGCATCCGTCGGTGCTTTTGTCATCGGCGTACTGCTGCTCAATGCAGTTCTGCTGATTCCTGCATTCCATGGTCTGTTCATGATTGCTGACCTGACTCTGGCAAACCTGGGCTGCATCTACCTGCTGGCCTTCATGCCAACCTTACTGATCCAGCTGTACAAGCTGATTCGCGAAAAGAAATAATCTGAGAAGCTTCCCCGATCTTCTCCTTGAACCTCCCCCAACACCGATGGGGGAGGTTTTTTATGCAAGAAAAAGGCACCGCCGAAGCGGTGCCTTTTGTGTAGTACTATTTAATCTCGTTTAATTAGAGATTATTTGCCCATAGCGGTTTTAGATGCAGTGATCTGTTCGCCGGTGAAGCCTTCAGAGTTGGTGGTCCAGTTAACCAGTTTGGTACCAGCGAATTCGCCGAATACGTCGTAGTTAGTCAGACACCAGCCAGCGCTGTAGTAGAATGGAACTACGAGTGCATGCTCCAGAGCGTATACTTCAGCATCCATGTATGCGTTGTAACGATCGTCCATGTTAGCAGTGATCTTATCAGCAGCATTTACCATTTCGGTGAATTCTTTGAAGGTGTCGATCAGAGCTTTGGTGTTTTCGTTTTCAGCAACGTCATTGATGTTGTTGTAGTAGTTGGAGTAGTAAGCGTTAGGTTCGCCGTAGGTCAGCTGGCCCAGGAAGTTCTGTGGGTCTTTGTAGTCTGCGCCCCAACCGTTGATTACGAAGGACTGCAGGTGTGGGTCACGAACTTCTTTAGACAGGGAGGATACGTAGGTGCAGATGTTCAGTTTAACGAAGTCATCGCCCAGGCATCTGGAGAAGGTGTTAGACAGAACGGTTGCAGAGTCCAGAGCGCCCTGGTTGGAACCCTGGATGTAGTAGTCAACTTCTACTGGGAAGGTAACGATACCAGCCAGTTCTTCCATAGCTTTTGCTTTGAAGTCAGCACCTTTGGTAGCGTCGAAACGCATTGGTTTCACGCCGTCCTGAGCTGGGAGACCCAGTTTGTCTCTCATGGTCAGGGTGTAGTCTTTACCGTCGGAAGTCCAGCACAGGTCGCGGCCCATGAAGCATACGTTTTCGCAGGACAGTGGGTCGATGCGGTTGGTACGTTTCCAGTATTCGGTCAGGTCGAGGCCATAGTAGAATGCACGACGGAAGTTTTCGTTAGCAGCTGCCAGGTTCCAGTTGGTGTCTTCAGAGCCATCTTCATTCATTTTGTTGTAGTTGAAGTGCATCTGGTAGGAGTATGCGGATGGCCAGTCTGGAGCCATCATAGCGTAGTTAGGGTTGCTTGGATCTTCAGAAATGGTTTTAACCATTGCTTCGGTCAGGGAGCAGTAGTCGATTTCGCCATTCTGGTACAGCTGGAAGCCAACGTCCCAAGATTCGATCATACGGATGGTTGCAGAGTTGAAGCGTTTAACTTCGGTATCCCAGTAGTGTGGGTTTGGTTCGAAGGTTTTGGTGTTGCCGTTTACGTATTCGGTCATGATGTAAGGACCGTTGAACCACATGTTGGTGTTGTTCATACCACGGATACCTTCAACGCCCAGTTCGTCTACCAGATCCTGATGGATTGGGTACATACCGTAGTAGGACAGCAGGGTGTCGAAGTATGGTTTTTCGGATACGCAGTGGTAAACGATGGTGTAATCGTCAACGATTTCGATACCAACCATTTCACGGAATTTAGAGCCTTCTGCACCGTTCAGAGCCCAAGCTTCAGCTTCGGACAGGGAAGCGGTCCATTCGTTGTACTCTTTAGCGCCAACCAGCATTTCGGATGGCATGGAGGTGTTGTTGTTCTGGTTTTTCTGAGCGTTCATTACCCATTCCAGACCGGTTGCGAAGTCGTTAGCAGTTACCTGAGCTTTCACTTCACCGTTGATGTCTACCCAAGTAGCATTGTCACGGAGTTTAACAGTCCAGGTTTTACCGCCGTCTTCGGTACCCCATTCTTCAGCGATACATGGGATGGACTGACCTACACGGTTGGTAGCCAGCAGACCTTCCCAGATTGGAGCCAGAGATTCGGAGTCTTCAGCAGACTGGGTGTACAGGTAGTTGAAGGTGGACAGCTCACGGGATGCGATACGGCCAAGAACCAGATCAGTGATCTCGTTTTTAGCTGGTTCAGCAGGGGTGGATGGAGCTGCAGGGGTAGAGGTGGATGGTGCGGATGGATTTGCAGGGGTGGATGGGGTTTCAGCTGGTGCGGAGTTGCCGCAAGCAGACAGCAGCATAGCTGCGGACATAGCCAGTGCCAAAACCTTAGTCAGATTTTTTCTCATTTATGTTCCTCCTTCGCGGAGCGCTTCCCTAATTGAAGCAAACTCCAGCGTTACTTAAACGGGTCCGCAGTGCTTAGTACTACGGAAGCACAGAGGTTGCCCGTTTAATGTCACAAATAATACTCGCAAAAAGTTTTTTTGTCAACGTTTTTTCTGTTTTTGTTATGGATGAGCATGAAAAAACAGTAAAATATCAGAATTTCATCGGGGGAAATTAGCAAAAACGCAGATAAATTTTGTTAAGTTCGTAATAGTTTAGTGATTTAAGCATAAAAAGAGGCACCGCCGAAGCGGTGCCTTTGATTGTAGTACTATTTAATCTCGTTGATTAGAGATTATTTGCCCATAGCAGCTTTAGTAGCTTTGATTTCTTCGCCGGTGAAGTGGTTAGCGTTGGTATCCCAGTTGCACAGTGCGATAGTAGCCCATTCGCCGTATACGTCGTAGTTGGTCAGACACCAGCCTACGTTGTAGTAGCAAGGTACTACCAGAGCATGCTGCAGTGCAAAGATTTCTGCATCGGTGTAAGCGTCATAGCGTTCATCCATGTTAGCAGTGATCTTGTCAGCTTCTTTAACCATGTTGGTGAACTCTTTGAAGGTATCCAGCAGAGCTTTGGTGTTTTCGTTTTCTTCTACTTCGTTGATGTTGTTGTAGTAGGTGGAATAGTAAGCGTTAGCATCGCCGTAAGTGATCTGGCCCAGGAAGTTCTGTGGGTCATTGTAGTCAGCGCCCCAACCGTTGATAACGATGGACTGCAGCTGAGGGTCACGAACTTCTTTAGTCAGGGAAGAAACGTAGGTGCAGATGTTCAGTTTAACGTAGTCGTCGCCCAGGCATTTGGAGAAGGTGTCAGCCAGAACGGTAGCGGTATCCAGAGCAGTCTGGTTAGAAGACTGGATGTAGTAGTCGATTTCTACAGGGAAGGTAACGCCTGCTGCTGCCAGTTCTTCCATAGCTTTTGCTTTGTATTCAGCGCCTTTAGTGCCGTCGAAACGAACAGGTTTGGTGCCGTCGGAAGCTGGGAGACCCAGTTTTTCTTTAACGATTTCGGTGTAGTCTCTACCATCAGAGAACCAAGCCAGGTTGCGAGCGGTGAACGCATTGTTTTCGCAATCCAGAGGGTTGATCATGTTGGTACGTTTCCAGTATTCAGTCATATCCAGACCGTAGTACCAGGACAGACGGAAGTTTTCGTTAGCAGCTGCTTTGTTCCAGTTTTCGTCAGCAGAGCCATCTTCGTTCATTTTGTTGAAGTTGAAGTGCATCTGGTAGGAGTAAGCAGTTGGCCAGTCTGGAGCCAGGTATTCGTACATTTCGTTGTTAGGGTCGGAAGAAATGGTTTTAACCATTGCTTCAGTCAGGGAAACGTAGTCAACTTCGCCATTCTGGAAGAGCTGGAATGCAACGTCGTTGGATTCGATCATGCGATGTTCAGCAGATTCGAAACGTTTAACTTCGGTATCCCAGTAGTGTGGGTTTGGTTCGTAGGTTTTGGAGTTACCATGGATGAATTCGGTCATGATGTATGGACCGCAGTACCACATGGATTTGTTATCCATACCGCGGATGCCTTCTACGCCCAGGTTAGCAACCAGTTCAGCGGAGAGTGGGGACATACCGTAGTAGGACAGCAGAGAGTCGAAGTATGGTTTTTCAGATACGCAGTTGTAGATAACGGTGGTAGCGTCTGGAATTTCGATACCAACGGTTTCCATGAACAGGGAGCCTGGTTCTGCAGTCAGAGCCTGAGCTTCTTCTTCAGACATAGCAGCGGTCAGCTCATTGTAAGCTTTTGCGCCAACGATCATTTCAGAAGGCATGGAGGTGTTGTTGTTCAGGTTTTTGTGTGCGTTCAGAACCCATTCAAGGCCGGTTGCCCAGTCCTGAGCGGTCAGATCAGCAACAGCTTCGCCATTAACGTCAGCCCATTTCAGACCTTCGCGGATGGTGAGTTTCCAGGTTTTACCGCCATCTTCGGTGCCCCAGTCAGAAGCGAGTTCTGGCTGCAGCTGACCAGCGCGGTTGGTTTTCAGTGCGCAGGACCAAACAGGTTTCAGACCTTCTGCGTCAGATGCGGACTGAGAGTAGATGATGTTGAAGGTTTCCAGCTCACGGGAAGACAGTTTGCCCAGAACCAGGTTTTTGATTTCTTCTTTTTCAGAAGAAGCAGCTGGTGCGGATGGAGCAGCTGGAGTAGAGGTGGATGGTGCAGATGGTTCTGCAGGGGTGGATGGGGTTTCAGCTGGTGCGGAGTTGCCGCAAGCGGACAGCATCATAGCAGCTGCCAGAGCCATTGCCAAAACTTTAGACAGATTCTTTTTCATAATGATCCTCCTTATACAAGGTGTTTTGCTTGAGAGTTGAAGCCAACTTTTACTTGAACGAAAAAATTCATAAAAATATACCTGCCAAGAATGGGTAGATCTTTTTATTTATCTTTTCGAGAGTTGACGCAAACTCCAGCAAATAAAAAACAGAAATCCGAATCCTTAGTACTACGGAAGGAGTTTGGAGCAATTCTGTTTAATGCCACAAATCATACTCGATTAAAGTTGCTTTGTCAATAATTTTTGCACAAAAGAAATCAATTTGAAATAAAATACAGCAGATTATAAAAAGTTTAGTTTCTTTAATTGGCTAAAATGCAGGGTAATTCTAATTAATAAACCATTTTGCAATTCAAGGACTTAACAGCTGCATTTACAGCGGCGCTTTAATGTGTCGGCGTATGAAACACAATAAAAGAGGTGCCGCGATTGCGGCACCTCTTTTTCGTGGGAGAATTTGTAGTACTATAAGATGATTGTAAAATCAATCAAGATCAGATTAGTAGCCCAGCAGAGCTTTTCTGGAAGCTGCGATTTCTTCGCCGGTGAAGCCATCAACGTTGGTTACCCAGTCGATGCAGTCGATGGTAGCCATGTCGCCGAATACGTCGTATCTGGTCAGGCAGTAGCCTTCGTTGTAGTTACATGGAACTACCAGAGCGTGATTCAGAGCGTAAGCTTCTGCTTCGATGTAAGCATTGTAGCGATCTTCCATGTTATCGGTGATCTTGTCAGCTTCATGAACCATGTTGGTGAATTCGGTGAAGGTAGCCAGCAGTTCTTTGTTCCATTCGGTTTCGCCTTCTACTTTGTTGATGCAGTTCCAGTAGTTGGAGTAGTAAGCATTAGCGTCGCCGTAAGTGATCTGGCCCAGGAAGTTCTGAGGGTCGTTGTAGTCAGCGCCCCAACCGTTGATAGCGATGGAGTGGAGCTGAGGGTCACGAACTTCTTTAGTGGAGGAAGATACGTAAGTGCAGATGTTCAGAACTGCGAAGTCATCGCCCAGGCATCTGGAGAAGATGTTTTTCAGTACGGTAGCGGTGTCCAGAGCAGTCTGGTTGGAACCCTGAATGTAGTAGTCAACTTCTACTGGGAAGGTTACGCCGATAGCGGACAGTTCTTCTTTAGCTTTTGCGATGTGTTCAGCAGCTTTGTCAGCCTGGTAACGAACTGGGGTTTCGCCGTTTTTAACGAGACCGAGTTTTTCAGCCAGTACGGTGGTGTAGTCAACGCCATCGATCCAAGCCAGGTTTCGACCCATGAAGCACAGGTTTTCACAAACCATTGGATTCAGGTTGTTGGTACGTCTCCAGTATTCGGTCAGGTCAAGGCCGTAGTACCAAGCCAGACGGAAGTTTTCGTTTGCAACTGCTTTCTGGTAGTTTACGTCTTCAGAGCCGTCTTCGTTACGTTTGTCGTAGTTGAAGTGGATCTGGTAGGAGTATGCACGTGGCCAGTCTGGAGCCATGTATTTAGCGAATTCGTGGTTAGGGTCACCGGAGATGGTCTTAACCTGAGCTTCGGTCAGAGATACATAGTCGATTTCGCCGTTCTGGAACAGGGTGTAACCAACGTCCCAAGATTCGATCATTCTGTGGGTAACAGAGTTGAAACGTTTTGCTTCGGTGTTCCAGTAGTGTGGGTTCTGTTCGTAAACTTTGGAGTTACCATTGATGTAATCGGTCATGATGTATGGACCGCAGTACCACATGGTTTTGTTATCCATACCCTGAACGCCGTCAACGCCGAGAGCGTCAACCAGACCCTGGCTCAGTGGAGACATGCCGTAGTATGGCAGCAGGGTGTCGAAGTATGGTTTTTCGGTTACACAGTGGTAGATAATGGTGGTAGCGTCAGGAATTTCAATGCCAACCATTTCCATGAATTTGGAACCAGGAGCTGCGTTCAGAGCGCGAGCTTCTTCTTCAGACATGGCAGAGGTCATTTCGTAGTATTCTTTTGCGCCTTTGATCATTTCCATTGGCATGGAAGTGTTGTTGGAGCTGTTTTTGTGATGGTTCAGAACCCATTCAAGACCGGTAGCCCAGTCCTGAGCGGTCAGGTCAGCAACAGCTTCGCCGTTAACGTCAGACCATTTCAGACCGTCACGAACTTTAACAGTCCAGGTGAGACCGCCGTCTTCGGTGCCCCATTCGGAAGCCAGACCAGGGATCAGCTGACCGTTACGGTTGGTATCCAGTGCCTGAGACCATACTGGGCACAGACCTTCTGCGTCAGATGCAGACTGGGTGTACAGTACGTTGAAGGTAACGAGTTCAGCGGAAGCCAGTTTACCAAGTACGAGGTCGGTGATTTCTTCTTTTGCAGGTGCAGCTGGAGTAGATGGAGCTGCTGGAGTAGAGGTGGATGGTGTGGATGGTGCGGATGGGGTAGCAGGGGTGGATGGAGTTTCAGCTGGTGCGGAAGAGCCGCAAGCGGACAGCATCATAGCTGCAGCCATAGCCAGTGCCAAAACTTTAGACAAGCTTTTTCTCATAATGTTCCTCCTATCAGTGTTTCGCGGTTTGTCTTGGCTCTAAAATCAAACTCCAGTGAAAACGTAAACGACAAAGCTAAAACTTAGTACCATACAAGCCTTCGTTTAGGTTCATTTACGATATCTTATGGATCGTTTTTAGAGTCAAAGCAAACTCCAGCGAGAGCATAAACGACAGGGTCAAAAGCTTAGTACTACGGAAGCTTTGGACCATTTCGTTTAATGTCACAAATAATAACCGACCGCTTTCAACTTGTCAATGATTTTTGCACAAAAATTACAGTAAAAAATAAAATATAGTAAAACAATAAAATTTTATCTTGCTAAATTGGTAAAAATACAAATAAAAAATGGAAATATCATCTATTAAGCAGTTAAAGACAACAAAGGAGGCGCCGCGATTGCGGCGCCTCCTTTTCGTGGGGCAATTGTAGTACTATAAGATGATTATGAAATCAATCAAGATCAGATTAGTAGCCCAGCAGAGCTTTTCTGGAAGCTGCGATTTCTTCGCCGGTGAAGGTGTTTGCATTGGTTTCCCAATCAACACAGTCGATGGTAGCCATTTCGCCGAAGATGTTGTATCTGGTCAGGCAGTAGCCTTCGTTGTAGTTACATGGAACTACCAGAGCATGTTCGAGAGCGTAAGCTTCAGCTTCGATGTAAGCTTTGTAGCGTTCTTCGAGGTCAGCAGTGATCTTGTCAGCTTCGTGAACCATGTTGGTGAATTCGGTGAAGGTAGCAAGCAGTTCGCTGTTGAAGTCGTTTGGTTCTACTTTGTTGATGTTGTTCCAGTAGTTGGAGTAGTAAGCGTTAGCATCGCCGTAAGTGATCTGGCCCAGGAAGTTCTGAGGGTCGTTGTAGTCAGCGCCCCAACCGTTGATAGCGATGGAGTGGAGCTGAGGGTCACGAACTTCTTTAGTGGAGGAAGATACGTAAGTGCAGATGTTCAGAACGCAGAAGTCATCGCCGAGGCATTTGCTGAAGATGTTTTTCAGAACGGTAGCGGTGTCCAGAGCGGTCTGGTTGGAACCCTGAATGTAGTAGTCACATTCGATTGGGAAGGTAACGCCCTGTGCAGCCAGTTCTTCTTTAGCAGCTGCGATGTATTCAGCAGCTTTGTCAGCCTGGTAACGAACTGGGGTTTCGCCGTTTTTAACGAGACCGAGTCTTTCAGCCAGTACGGTGGTGTAGTCAACGCCATCGATCCAAGCCAGGTTTCGACCCATGAAGCATACGTTTTCACATACCATTGGGTTCAGGGTGTTGGTACGTTTCCAGTATTCGGTCAGGTCGAGGCCGTAGTACCAAGATTTACGGAAGTTTTCGTTAGCAACAGCTTTCTGCCAGTTCAGGTCAGGAGTGCCGTCTTCGTTCATTTTGTCGTAGTCGAAGTGGATCTGGTAGGAGTATGCACGTGGCCAGTCTGGAGCCATGTATTCAGCGTAATCGTGGTTAGGATCTTCAGAGATGGTTTTAACCTGAGCTTCAGTCAGGGAAACGTAGTCGATTTCGCCGTTCTGGAACAGGGTGTAACCAACGTCCCAAGATTCGATCATTCTATGAGTGATAGAATCGAAACGTTTGGATTCGGTATTCCAGTAATGTGGGTTTGGTTCATAAGTTTTGGAGTTACCGTTGATGTATTCAACCATTACGTATGGACCGCAGTACCACATGGATTTGTTATCCATACCCTGAACGCCGTCAACGCCGAGAGCGTCAACCAGACCCTGGTTCAGTGGAGCCATGCCGTAGTATGGCAGCAGGGTGTCGAAGTATGGTTTTTCAGTGATGCAGTGGTAGATAACGGTGGTAGCGTCAGGAATTTCGATGCCAACCATTTCGAAGAATTTAGAACCTTCGGATGCGTCCAGAGCACGAGCTTCTTCTTCAGTCATAGCTGCGGTCATCTCGTAGTATTCTTTTGCACCTTTGATCATTTCCATTGGCATGGAAGTGTTGTTGGACAGGTTTTTATGATGGTTCAGAACCCATTCAAGACCGGTAGCCCAGTCCTGAGCAGTCAGATCTGCGGTAACTTCTTTGTTAACGTCACACCATTTCAGGCCTTCACGGATTTTAACAGTCCAGGTCAGACCGCCGTCTTCGGTACCCCATTCGGAAGCCAGACCAGGGATCAGCTGACCGTTACGGTTGGTATCCAGTGCGGTGGACCAGCATGGGCACAGGCCTTCTGCGTCGGATGCACCCTGAGTGTACAGTACGTTGAAGGTAGACAGCTCAGCGGAAGCCAGTTTACCGAGTACGAGGTCGGTAATTTCATCAGCAGATGCTTCTGGAGCAGCAGGGGTGGTAGCTGGAGTGGAAGTGGATGGTGCAGATGGCTCTGCAGGAGTGGATGGAGTTTCAGCTGGTGCGGAAGAGCCGCAAGCGGACAGCATCATAGCTGCAGCCATAGCCAGTGCCAAAACTTTAGTCAGATTCTTTTTCATAATGTTCCTCCTTATACAAGGTTACTCCCTCATTAGAGTTTGAGCAAACTCCAATGAGTAAAAAACAGACGACCAGAGCTTAGTACTACGGAAGCTCTCGGCTCGTTCCGTTTAATGTCACAAATAATACCTGATTTATTTTTCTTTGTCAACGATTTTGCACAAAAAATAATTTAGCGAGCTAAAAAATGTCGAAATATAATGAGTTTAATTGCTGAATTTGTGCAATATAACGACATATTTGTGAACAAAAATGCAGGAAAGCGAAATTTCCTGCATTTTTACTTCTGTGTTCAGTTATTAAATATTTTAAAAAGTCAGTACTTATGCGGATGGAGTGAACTTAAAGAATGTGATTAGTTAGAGTGCCTACCAAGTTAATACTGCAGCTGACCTCGTCACCGCTGTGCAAAAACTTTGGCGGATCAAAGCGGATGCCAACACCGGCAGGTGTACCGGTCGCAATGATGTCGCCGGCTTCCAGTGTCATGGACTGTGACAGTTCGGAAATGATGGTTGGGATGTCGGCGATGAGCAGGCGGGTGTTGGAGCTTTGACGCAGCTCACCGTTGACGCGGCAGCTCAGATCCAGTTCCAGTGGGAAGGGCAGCAGACTCTTATGAACGATGGCGGGGCCCATGACGGAATAACCGTCCAGACTTTTGCCTTTCAGCCACTGAACGTGCTGTTTCTGTACGGCGCGGGCGGTCACATCATTGAATACAGAGTAGCCGAAGATGTAATCTTCTGCATCTTCCGGCGCAATATCGCGGCCGCTTTTGCCAATGATGACAGCCAGCTCAGCTTCGTAGTCCATACAGTCGTCGTAGCCCGGATAGGACGGAATGCCCTCATCGGGTCCGCTGATGCGGCTGGCACGCTTACTGAAATAAATATGCTGTTCATCCTTCTTACCCTGCAGAGAGAAGAATTCTTCGCTTTCCTCCTGATGAGCGCGGTAGTTGATGCCGACACAGAGAATGTCATGGATCGGGCGTGTGATCGGCGCAAGAAGGCGGATCTCATCCACTGGGATACGCTGTGGGTTATCGTTGTTCCAACGGCTCTCAGCGGCGCTCAGCTCGCTTTCGGTGACAGTTTGGATAAAATGTACCATATTCTCGAACTCGCGCTCAAAACCCAGCGCAGACAGCTCCACAGCGGCTCTGCCGTCGGGCAGCAGAGCGCCCAGTTTGATGTTTCCCTGATGTTCAAAGCTGATAAAATGCATGAAAAGTTCCCCCGTTTCTATCCTATGATGACAGATGATGTTGTGTTCATTATAAACCGAGAGCAATCCTTTGACAAGTAAACGGGGACTTTCCACAGATTTGCGGTGGAGAAAGGGAATGATTTCAGAAAAGTGCCAAAAGCTATGAAACTTTTATGAATTTTTGTCGTCCGCTACTGTGGGAATCAAAGGAAATTTGCTATAATTAAAGCATTGAATTTTTCGCAGAAGATCGGGGTGAAATAATGGCTGCGATCATAAAAATAGAAAATTTGCGGAAGGTCTATCCGGTGGGTAAGGAGCGCATCGTTGCGCTGAACAATATCAGCTTTGATATTGAAGAGGGAGAGATCTGCTGCATCCTCGGCACCTCGGGTTCTGGTAAGTCCACCCTGCTGAATCAGCTGGCAGGTTTGGAGAAGCCGACAAAAGGCTCGGTGACCATCGGTAAAACCAATATTTCCGTTTTGTCGGAGACGAGACTGGCGAAATTCCGCCAGAAGTATATTGGCTTTGTGTTCCAGTCGTACAACCTGCTGCCGGCGTACACGGCGCTGGAAAATGTAGCTATGCCGCTGATGTTCCGCGGTGTCAGCAAGAAAAAAAGAGAGCAAAAGGCAAAAGAACTGCTGAAACTGGTAGGGCTGGGCAAGCGTCTGAGCCATAAGCCGACGCAGATGTCCGGCGGTCAGCAGCAGCGTGTGGGCATTGCGCGAGCCTTTGTCAGCAAGCAGAAGATCATCTTCGCCGATGAGCCGACGGGTAATCTGGATTCGAAAACCACCCGCGAGGTCATGGAACTGATGGTGAATCTCTGCCGTAAGTATAAAGAGACCTTCGTGCTGGTCACCCATGACAGAGATCTGGCTCTGTACGCAGACAGGATCATCACCTTGGCAGACGGAGAGATCATCAAAGATGAGCGAAATCAGTCCATCGCAAGAACCGAGGAGCAGATTGCTGCGGAACAAACAGCGATGGAATCAAAAGAAGAGAGCAAAAATACGGAGGAATAGAACATGAAACAGAAGTGGATCCAAAGGCTGCTGGCCTTTCTGATGGCATTGATGATGGTGGGCGGCGTGTTGTTCAGCGCTTTGCCTGTCAGTGCAAGTGCGAAAAGCAGCAGTAAAAAAGAAGAGACCTTCAGCGGTATTAAAATGGCCGCTGTCAAAGGCTATCCAAAAATCGTTTTCTACGATGTAGATGGTGAGAAAATCCGTGTCAACGGCGAAACCGAGCTGAGCATCGCTGATAAAGCGCTCAGCTTCAATGCCTATGAAATGACCTATGAGCTGAGTAAAAGCAGCCGTATCAAACGAAATTACAGCCGTTACGACCTGATCCTCTGCTACGCGGATACAAGCTATCCGCTGATTCCGGGCAGCAAAACAGGTACATATAAAAATGCACCGCTGAAAGAGGGAGCAAAGGCTTATATTCATTATGACGGCTACGAGTTCCTCTGCGATAACATCGAATTTGGTGTGACCAATAATCAATATCTTCTGGTGAAGGCTTTCTTCAAGGGCATGGATTTCTTCAACAGTTACACCGACATGATGACGGTGTCCTTCCAGTACAGCCGTGCTGACGGCAGTTCCGTCTCCGGCGGCGATGATTACTACATTGCAAATCTGGACACCCCGGACAAAGTGGAAATCAAGGACGATGAGGATGATGAAGTTTACAACGATCCTTATGAAGATTGGACGGTAGAAGATGATTATTTAGTTGATCCGGAGAATCCGGACAACAAAATCAGTCTGGAGGAGTATAAGGAATTCCTTAAAGAGATGGAGCAGGATAAAGAAAACAGCGGCACTTCTCAGCCAGGTATTTCTCCGGTGGACATCAATGCCAGCACCCCTTATGTTATTGTCGATGAGTATTCCTTCGCCGGCGGCAGTACTCAGGTGGCAGCAGGTATGGACTTTATGCTCAATCTGAACTGCATCAACACCCACAGCAAGATCGATCTGGAAAACATCATCATGAAGGTGACCACCTCCGACGGTCTGCAGCTGACCAGCTCTTCCAATACCTTCTTTATGGATCGCTTGAAACGCAGCGACAGCTTCAGCAAGAGTCTGGCAATTTCCGCCCTTTCCAGCGCGGAAGCAAAATCCCACACGATCACCGTGGCTTTTGAGTACGAATACATTGCCGATGGTGCCAGAAAACAGGGTAAAATGAGTCAGGATATCTCCATTCCGGTGGTGCAGGCTGACCGTTTCTCTGCCGATCCGATCACCAATGTGGCAGAAATGACCGTCGGTGAGGAGATCGACATCGTTTCCAAGTACATGAACAAGTCCCGCGGACAGCTTTACAATCTGACCGCTGAACTGACTTGCGACGAATCCATCAATTGTGATGAGAAGATTATCCACGGCGGCAACCTGCAGGCAGGTGCTTCCGGCGTGATGGAATTTGCACTTTCCGCAAGCATGGCAGGCAGCTATGACTGCGAGATCCTTTACACCTATGAGGATGCCATGGGCAATGCCAAAGAGACCAGCGTACCGTTCACTGTAACCTTCATCGAAGCACCGACTTACGAATGGGATCAGCCGGTGATGGAGGAATTCCCGATGGACGACATGATGGTCGATGAGTTTGGCAATCCGATCGATCCAATGGCAGTGGAAAAAGGACTGAGCCAAAATCAGATGCTGCTCATCGGCGGCGGAGCGGCTGTGGTTGTATTGGCGGCTGTTCTGATCATTCGCAAACGTAAGAAAGCAAAAGAATTCGAGGACGACGATGAGAATTTCTGATTTGATTTCCATGACCGTTAAAAATCTGCTACGCCGTAAAACGAGAACACTGCTGACCGTTGCAGGCGTTATTGTCGGTACTTGCTCCATCGTGCTGATGGTGTCGCTGGGTATTGGCCAAACGGAAGCACTGGAGCAGAATATCGCGCAGATGGGTGATCTGACCATGATTCAGATCTACAGCTACGGCGAAAATGCGGAGACGGTCCTCAATGACGAGACCATGCAGAGAATCCTCGCTATGGACGGCGTACAGGCGGGCACCCCTTTCTATAACGCGCCCAATATGGAGCTGAAGCTGTTCTCCGGCAAAAAAGACCGCTACCAGATGCAGCTTTGGGGCGTGCGCGGCGTGTATGCCGACCAGCTGGAGAATATGGGTTTCAATCTGGCGGAGGGCGAGCTGCTGCCGGCTCAAAGCACACAGGGCGGAAAAAACAAAACCTATCAGATGCTTATGGGCAAGAGCATGGTCTATGAGTTTACGGATACCAAAGCGAAAGGTCAGGCGGCCTATCGCTGGGAGGGCATGCTGGATGCCAACGGCAATCAGCTGCCTCCTTTCGTTGACCCAATGAAGGATGAGCTGACCTTGGTCATGGAGCACACTACTTATGACGAGAATGGTACGGCCAACCGTGAGGAGGCTCGCTGCGAGGTGGAGATCAGCGGTATTTTAGGTTCCAAAGATCCCAACACTTACGACGAAAACAGCTATAATCTCTATATGGATAT
Organism: Oscillospiraceae bacterium; assembly: GCA_017439985.1. Classification (GTDB taxonomy): domain Bacteria; phylum Bacillota; class Clostridia; order Oscillospirales; family Ruminococcaceae; genus Negativibacillus. The sequence continues at coordinate 23,543 of JAFSIC010000007.1, read as the reverse complement.
CAATGATTTGAAGGAATTATACGAAGAGTATAAGGAAACGTTCGATATCAAGGAAGAGAAAAACAAGAAAAATGAGGTTACCTACAACAATGCCAAAATCAAAGTCAGTGATATTGATATGGTGGAAAGCATTGACAAAGCCATCAAGGACATGGGCTTTGAGACTTACTCCCTCAACTCCATTCGTGAGCCGATGATGGAGCAAATGCAGCAGCAACAGCTCTTCCTGGGCGGTATCGGCGGCATTTCTCTGCTGGTCGCAGCCATCGGTATCAGCAATACCATGGTCATGTCCATCTACGAACGTACCCGTGAGATCGGCATTATGAAAGTTCTTGGCTGTAAACTGGGCAACATTCGCTCCGTTTTTCTTATGGAGGCGGGACTCATCGGCTTCTTCGGCGGTCTGGCGGGTGTGGGTATCAGCTACGGCATTTCCTACGGCCTCAACTATCTGACCATGTCGGGCGGCGCTTTGAGCGGTGTTCTCGGTTCCATGCTGGGCGGCATGGGTGGAGGTGGAAGCCTGTCTGTCATCCCTCTCTGGCTGGCAGGAGCAGCGGTGCTTTTTGCCACTGTCATCGGTCTGCTGTCCGGTTTCTCTCCGGCAAACCGCGCGGTGAAAATCAGCGCGTTAGAGGCCATCAAACACGAATAAACGCAGAAAAAGGGACCCCATCGGGTCCCTTTTGTTATGACTTATTTTTGTGCCAGCACCATCAAATGACGGACAATATCGTTACGGCGGTCTTTTGGCAGGGAGAGCAGCAGATCCAGAACCTTGCCGAAAGTGATGCTGCCATCCGGAAGCTCGATCTCGGTATCCATGGGACTGCTGCTGCGATAGGAGCTGCGGCCGGTCAGATAGTCCAGAGAAACGTGGAAAAAATCGGCCAGCCGAATCAGATTGTTCAGATCCGGGGTATTCAGTCCTTTTTCGTAGTGGGACACGGCGGAAACAGACACATTCAGCAACTGTGCCAGTTCCTTTTGTTTCACATCATTGTCAGCACGCAGTTCAGCAAATCGAGCGGCAAAATCCATAACAGCACTCCCATCAAGAAAATATAGGAAATCTATAAATTTATTGTAACCGCAATCGTTTTACTATTGCATTTTTATATTTATCATATATAATTAAATTAAAATTTATAGAAAGAATATAATTTTTCTTCGCCGAAGAGTATTTTAGATAGAAGAAATCCCCCTGCGAGCTTTGTGTGAGCCACAGGGGGATTCGTCTTTTATTTCGCTTTTGGATATTCGGTGCAGAGCAGACGATAAGGCGGCTCGTCCTCCTCGATGGTCGGGAAGCGACCGATCGGTTCGGCAAAGCGGTTGTCATTGTTGTCGTCGTTGCACTGGCTTACTTCACCCAGCAGAACGGGGCCGGTACCCTTTTCTACCTCGAAATCGTGGTAGAGATACTGCTGAATATGGATGCTTTCACCGGGTGTCAGGCGTACCTGTGTGCCGGCAGGGACAGTATAAGTACGACCATCGGTATGAACGGTAACGTCGCTCTCATAGTCAATGCTTTCGTCAGGGAGAGAGTTGTACACGCGGATCAGCACGTTGCCGCCGCCGCGGTTGATGATATCTTCGGTTTTGTACCAGTGGAAATGGTTTGGAGAGTACTGCTCTTCTTTCAGGTAGAGGAGTTTTTCAGCATATACTTTCGGATATTTATCCGCCATGTTGCGGTTGCCGTTGCGGATGGTGATAAGGGAGAAGCCCATTTCGTCGAACTTGCCCAGACCGTAGTCGGTGATATCCCAGCCCAGCATACAATCGCGGACTTCATCGTACTCGTGACCTTTCTGTTCCCATTCTTCCGGAGTAAAATGGCAGAACGGCGGCAGGTAACAGCAGTACTTCTGACACATTGCTTCCAATTCTTTCAGAGCTTTGTTGATTTCCGAACGTTTCATGAAAAATGCCTCCTTTGAGTGTTTCTGCTAAAATTATACCCCGAAGCGCCTGCGGGTGCAAGTGCTTCGGGGTAAAGAGAGCAATTATTTGATAGCAGAAAGTTCTCTGTTCATCGGATTCCAGGTGCCGCGGATGTAGCTGACCATGTACAGAGCGAAGATCAGCAGGTTGTGACCGATCATGCAAGCCCAGGCGGAAACCAGACCCATGCCCAGCAGCTGAGTGCAGATGAAGGTGCCGATGATACGAACACACCACATACCCAGCACGTTGTAAACGAAAGGTTCTTTGGTTTTGCCAAGACCCAGCATCATGCCTTCGATGATAATGGAGAAGCCGTAGAATGGTTCGGAAACCGCAACCATACGCAGAACGGTAGCGCCCAGCTCGATAACTTCCGGACTGGAGGAGAAGATCTTCATCAGGCTTGGTGCCGCAATAAAGAGAGCACCGCCGGAGACGATCATCAGAATGATCTCCACAGGAATAAACATGGCAGCCAGTTTTTTCAGGCGCTCGTTGTCTCTTGCACCGTAAGCATTACCGGCCAGGGTGGAGGCAGCGGTCTGCATACCGTAACCCGGAATGTAGAAAGCAGATTCTACGGTGTTGGCGATGGTATGAGCAGCGGTAGCCACTTCGCCGATGGAGTTGATCATGGATGCGAATGCAACAAAGCCCAAAGAAGTACCGAAACGCTGGAACATATTTGGGATCGCAATTTTGATGCAAGGCTTCAGAATGGTCATGTCAGGGCGAAGGTTGCAGCCTCGTGGGGAAACCATCGGATGTTTCCACAGGGCATAGGTGATGTGGATACCGCCCCAAGTGAAGGCAAGTGCAGAAGCGATCGCTGCACCAACAACGCCAAGACCTGCGCCCGGCATAGTGAAAGCGAAGGAGCCAAAGGTGATCTCGCGAGTGGGATAGATCAGCAGCAGATTGCCGACGATATTGATGATATTGACAAGAATACCGACTTTCATCGGGGTTTTTGTGTCACCGGCAGCACGCAGCAGCGTACCGAAAATGGTGGATGCGGTGCGTGGCAGCATTGGCAGATAGAGAATGAAGAAGTAAGTGGAAGCCAGCTCCTGAATATCAGGGTCGACCTGCATCAGCTTTGGAACGATGCCGCTGAGGGAGGTGGTGACAAAAGTAACCAGAATACCACCCACCAAGGTGATGAGCACAGCCTGAGAAACCGCTTTTTTCGCAGCTTCACGGTCATTGGCGCCACAGGCCTGTGCGATAAAGGACAGGAAGCCGACGCTCAGCGCGGAGATGGTGCTGAAAACCATCCAGCCAAAGGTACTGGTCGCACCAACGGCAGCAGTTGCCTGTGTACCCAGGGAGCCGACCATGGCAGTATCGATGTACTGCACGGCAGTCTGCATGACCTGTTCCACGATGGTAGGCCAAGCCAGCGCCATGATGACACCAAGCATGCTCCAGTCCCGAGTTTTCAATGTTTTTGTCATGGGAAAGATCCTCTCTGTTCATATCAAAAGATTTGCCGATCAATCGACAGATATCACTATTATACAACCTTGAGTCGGATACAAGTCAATAGGTCAAAGCAACTTTTTTGTTGTTTTCTGGCAGAATTTCAGCCCTTAAAGAAAATATGTAGAAAGTCCATAAAAAGTATTTCTTTTTTCGGAAAAAAGTAGTATACTTGTCCTGTGTTCACAGCTCGACCCTGTCCAACAGAGCAAGGCTGCAATTTTTCAGTAAAAGAGGTTTTCGGTATGAAATACGATTTTGACAAAGTCATCGACCGTCATGGTACTTATTCTTCCAAATGGGACGGCCTCGCAGGCATGAAAAAACGCGTGACCAATATCAATATTGATGAAAATACCATCCCGATGATGGTTGCTGATATGGACCTGCAGTCTCCACAGCCGGTTATTGAAGCGATGCACCGCGTTGCTGACCACATGATGTACGGTTACACCGTTGCGAACGCAGACCCTAAATATGCAGAATCTCTCTGCCGTTGGTTCAAAGATCGTCATGACTGGATCATTTCTCCTGACGAAGTAACCTGCTCCCACGGTACTTTCGGTGCGCTGGAGCACGCAGTAAAACTCTTCTCCAACGAGGGCGACGGCATCATCGTTATGCGTCCTGTTTACGGTCACTTCTCCTCTGCGATCGAAACCGAATGGAACCGCAAAGCAGTTTCCAACCACCTGATCAATGACAACGGTTACTACACCATTGACTTTGCTGATCTGGAAGAAAAATGTGCAGATCCAAACAACAAAGTGTTGATCTTCTGCTCTCCTGCAAACCCTGTCGGCCGCGTATGGACCGAAGAAGAGCTGAAAAAAGTTTCTGAAATTTGTGCAAAACATGATGTATTCGTTATTTCCGACGAGGTTCATTGCGACCATCTGCGTAAAGGCGTGAAACACATTCCGTTCCTGAAAGTCTGCGAAGATAAGAGCAAAGCGATGGTTCTGGTTGGTATTAACAAGAGCTTCAACATGGCAGGTCTGTCCTGTTCCAACGCTATCATTCAGGACAAAGGACTGCAGGCGAAATTTATGGAAACTTATCCATGGGTTATGCCTACCCCATTTGCAGTAGCCGGTCAGATCGCCGCATACACCGAAGGTGATGAGTGGATGGATCAGGTTTGCGAGTACATCGAAGGCAACATCGACTGGGCACTGGATTTCTTCAAACAGAACATGCCAAAACTGAAAGTGGCAAAACCGGAAGGCACCTACTGCCTGTGGATGGACTTCAGCGATTACGGTCTCTCCGGTGATGAAGTTCACGACAGAATCTATATCAATGCCAATGTTGTTCTGCAGGACGGTACCGTACATGACCCTGAATATGGTCAGTGCTACCAGAGAATGTGCCTGCCATGCGCTCGTTCTGTGCTGAAAGAAGCTTGCGAACGCATCGCAAAAGCATTTGAAGATGTAAAATAATCATCAGATAGGAAAAGGCTCCCGTTTGGGAGCCTTTTTTCTTGTTATAATTCAATTTCAATGCCATCGTAGGAGGTCAAAAAGCCGTGCTGTTCCGCCAGTACACAGAAGGTGTCGTAGGAGACATCATCTCCGTTGTGGGAGAAATGGTTGCAGACGAAGATGCTCTTTTCATCCGCACAGCCCAGTGCACAGAGACGCTCTTTGACTTTGATGTTGTCGTTGAGGTTCATGTGACCGATGTAGGTCATCTCCGGAACATTGGCGGAGGTGCAGTCCAGAGAGATCAGGTCCAGATGACGGGGATGCTCCTCGAAGAATTTCCACACGGACTCGTCCAGGAAGTGGGTATCATGGGCGTAGAGAATGGACTTGCCGTCTTTTTCAATGAGATAAATGAAAGGGCCGGTGTGCGGACCGTGAATTGCGGTCAGCGGAGTGACAGCATAATCGCCAACGGCGGAAGTTTCATAGGCTTTCAACTTTTTGAAGTCAAGACGGTGGAAAGCCCGATCCTCGTACAGCGCACGGCTCATGGCTTTGCCCACCACATCAGAACCATATACAGTCAAAGTGCTTTCGTGCTCAAAGTTGGCATAGTCCGGCAGACGCATGACCAGATCCTCCGGATAGAAGTGGTCGCTGTGGTTATGGGTGATGAGGCAGTGGCGGATCTTCATCGCATCGATGCCATAGCGCAGGAAGTGCATATAGCTGTCAGCGTTGAAATCGATGAGAAGATCATCATCGATCAGCGCCTGGGAGCGGGTGCGGATATGCCGTCCGCCTTTTTCTCTGGCTTCTTTGCAGACAGCACATTCGCAGAAGAGAGCGGGGATACCTTCGGCAGCAGCAGTACCTAAAAAATGAAATTTCATAAAAACCTCCTAATATTCGGCAGGGCGGGTATCGCCCAGTTCAGCATGGTCGAGGAAACGGACAACAGGCTGTTCATAGCTGTCGGACTCGAAAACGATGATCTCGTTTTGACCTTTTTTCAGCAAAGGCGCAGGTAAATAGAGGGTTTTCTGCGGGCCGGCAGGGTTGAAGTAACGTCCAAGATTAAAGCCGTTGACCACAACAAAGCCTTTGGTAAAACCATCCAGACGGACAAAGGTATCGGCAGGCTTGCCTTCGATGTGCAATTCTCCGCGAAGGAAAACGGGAGCCTTCGCCATATCATTCAGCGGCTGCCAGTTTAATTGGGAGAGGTCATCCATGGTCATGCAGCGGTGAGTCCAGCCGAAATGATACTGCATTCCCAGGCGAATACCGCCGAGAATGCCCTTGCGGTCAAGAAGTTTTTCGCCGTAGTTGATGCGCCCCATGTTCTCTACCAGAATATCAAGTCGAGCGGTCTCACCGGAGGCGAGGGACAGTTTCAACTCATCCCAGCGGCGGCTGCGCTCGCGGAGCGCCACAAATTTTCCATTAAGGAAAATATGAGCACGGTCGTGAAGCTGTCCGAAGTTCAGGTCAAGCTCCTCGAACGGTCCGCGAAGGGTCGTGCTATATAATAGGTAACCGAAATCCTGTCCCAGCTCCTCCATGCTCTTTGGCTGAGCGGAGGAAACAGGTCGGCTGATATTGTCCAGATTGTCAAACAAAGGAGCGGCTTCGCTGAGAGTCAGGCTGCCGTAGTCGGCTTTCGGAAGATTCTCAACAGCAATATCAGGAGCAGGAGTGCCTGTCTGTTCTGTAATCAAATCGCGGATGGCGAAATAGGTCGGAGTCATATCGCCGCACTCACTGAGAGGCGCGCAGTAGTCATAGCTGGTAACAGTCGGCTGATACTGACCGTCGGCGTGATTGGCGCCGTTGGTGAAGCCGAAGTTGGTGCCGCCGTGGAACATATAGTAGTTGAAGGAGGCACCGCAGTCGAATAATTTTTTCGTTTCAGCGGTGATATCCTCCACGGAACGGGTATTGTGAGCGTCGTACCAGTGGTCGAACCAGCCGCTCCAGAATTCACCGCACATCAGCGGCTGATCGGGCTTGAACTTTTTGAGATTCTCGAAATGGAATGGCGCACGGGAACCGAAGTTTGCGACACTGAGCAGATGCGGCAGAGTGCCGCCGCCCAGCATCCAGCTGGTGCTGCCGTCAGAAGTGAAGAGCAGGCAGTCGATGCCGTTGTCACGGTAGGTTTTTTCCACTTCCAGCAGGTAATCCTTATCGTTGCCGTAGCTGCCGTACTCGTTTTCCACCTGCATCATCATGACGCGGCCGCCGTTGGTACTTAAGTGCGGGCGGATGCGGGAGAGCAGCTCCTTATAATAAGGACGGACTTTTTCCAGATAGAGGGGGTCGTTGCAGCGCAGCGCCAGGTTCGGGTAGGAGAGCAGCCAGCTTGGCAGACCACCGAATTCCCATTCGGCGCAGATGTACGGCCCCGGACGAACGATGATATTCAGATCCAGCTGTTCCGCGATGGAAATAAAGCGCTCGATATCCAGTCTGCCGCTGAAATCAAACTGTCCTTCTTTTCGCTCGTGAAGATTCCAGCAGGTATAGGTTTCAACGGTATTGAAACCGCAGGCTTTCAGCTTTTTCAGGCGGTCTTCCCAGTATTCGGGCAGAATACGGAAGTAGTGCAGCGCGCCGGAAATAATACGGAAGGGCTTGCCGTCCAAAAGGAATTGATTGTGATCGATGGTCAGGATCCCCATGATGTCGCCGTCCTTTCACAAAAGAAATTGGTATGATTTTATTGTAATCCTCTGTAAAAAGGAAGTCAATGAAAAGAAAAAAGCCGACCGTCAAAAACGGTCGGCTTTGCTGTATCAGCTGCTTTCTTTTTCAACAAGAACCCATGGAACGTACTGACTGGACACGCTGTTGCCGTTCATCAGTTCGACGAGTTTTTCTGCGGACACCTGTCCCACATTGTATGGTTCGTGGGAGAGAGAGGTGATTCGGCAGCCGCCGAATTCACTGAATACGCTATTGTCGAAGCTGACAACAGCCACCTGACGCGGAATGCTCACATGATGTGCCAAGAGGAATTCTACCGTTGCTTTGGCGATCTGGTCGTTGTAGCAAACAACGGCCGTACAGCCATGGAGGAACGGGGAGATGGTGTGTTCCCAAATTTCGCTTTTGGCGTCAAATACTTCTTTGAATTCAGTGTTGTACCAGAATACCTTGCGATCCTCCATTGGGAGTCCGAGGTCGCGCAGGGCGTCGATGTAGCCTGCATAGCGCTGATGACCCTGGAGGTCATCGTACTTGAAGATACCGGCGATCTGGGTGTGTCCTTTGGAAGCCAGATATTCTACCAGCATACGTCCGCCATTGTAGTTATCATCCAAAACGGAGACGGTGTTTTCCAGCTCGCTGTAATTGCCGTGGAAGAACACCAGAGGGATCCCCTTCTGCTGGATCTTACGGTACAGGTCGAGATTTGGATTTGGGTGGGCGGTTTTGGTGCCTTCCACCAGAATGCCGTCGATTTTTTTATGGTCCAGAAGACCTTGAAGGATGCGGCGCTCCACGGAAATCTGATTGGCGGTGGCGTAGAGCATCACTTCACAGTTGTTGGCGGAGAAGACCGCTTCGGCCTTACGAAGCACGCTTGGGAAGATATAGTCGGTGATGTTGGTCGTGATGATGGCGATGGTACGACGAGGGTTCTGGCGTGTTTCCTGCACGTTCACCACACGGGAGCCGCTGCCCTGTCTGCGCTGGATCAAGCCTTCATCGGCAAGGCACTGCAAAGCAGCACGAATGGTCTGACGGCTGCAGTTGAAGGCTTTACAGAGCAAATACTCGGTAGGGAGCATGGAATCCGGGGGATAAACACCGGAGAAAATGCGGCTGCGGAGCTCATCGGCAATGGTTTTATATTTCAAAGCCATTCCTAAGTTTACCTCCTTAAAATTTGTACTGCTACAACTACAATTTTAAGCGATTTGTATGTATAATTCAAGTACAAATTTTAAGAATAGAATCGATTTGGAGAAAGAATTGAAAAAACGACAGAAGGGATTCGCTAATTTGTTCGAAACGCAATAAAAATAGTGCGGACATATTGAGGAGATGCCGCAGTACAAATTGTTTGTATAATTTTTAACGATAATTTCCTGTGCGAATATTTATATTTTGTCCATAGTGCATAACAACAGACCTTGATTACTTAAATGGAATATGTATTCTTTTTTGCAGCAACTTATGTTTGAAACTTACAAATGACAATTGAAAAGGCTGTATACAATCACCATAAAAATAAAATTTGTCAGTTGGAAATAAATGTAACATAAATAATTTGTATGTATACTGCACACAAAAAGGCACACATTTTAGTACAATTTGTTGACAAAAAATGAACGACAGAATTATAATTAAGGTAGTAATTACCCCAAGAGGTAATACTAAAATATGTAATATGAAAAAGGAGAGATTTCTTATGAAAAAGATTCTCGCAATGATCCTTGCTGGCGCAATGATGCTGTCCATGGGCGCATGCTCTAACGAAGCTCCTGCAGAAAAACCAGCAGAGACTCCAGCTGCTCCTTCTGCTCCAGCTGAAACTCCAGCAGCTCCAGCTACCCCGGCAGCTCCATCCGCTGAAGGCAAAACCGTTGGCGTAGCAATGCCAACCCAGTCCTCCGAACGTTGGATCAACGACGGTGCTAACATGAAAGCTCAGCTCGAAGCTCTCGGTTACGAAGTTGAACTGCAGTACGCAGAAGACGATGTTCAGATGCAGGTTTCTCAGATCGAAAACATGATCGCTTCCGGCGTTGACTGTCTGGTTATCGCTTCCATCGACTCTGTTGCTCTGACCGGCGTTGAAGCTCAGGCTAAAGAAGCTGGCATTCCAATCATTGCTTACGACCGTCTGCTGATGGAAACCGACGCTGTATCCTACTACGCTTCCTTCGATAACGAAGGTGTAGGCCGCGCAATCGGTGAATACATCGAAACCGCAAAAGACCTGGCAAATGCTACCGAACCTCTGACCATCGAATTCTTCATGGGTTCCCCAGACGATAACAACGCTGTTCTGCTGTACAACGGTGTTATGAAAGTTCTCCAGCCTTACCTGGACAACGGCACTCTGGTTTGCAAATCCGGCCGTACCTCTTTCGAAGAAACCTGTATCCTGAGATGGTCCCAGGAAACCGCACAGAAAAACTGTGAAGACTACCTGGCAGGCTTCTACGCTGACGAAGACCTCGACATCTGCTGCACCGCATTCGACGGCTTCGCATACGGCTGCCGTTCCGCTCTGGAAGGCGCTGGCTACAAACTGGGCGAAAACTGGCCTCTGATCACTGGTCAGGACGCTGAGCTGATGGCTACCAAAAACATCATCTCCGGTTACCAGACCATGTCTATTGCAAAAGATACCCGTACTCTGGCAGAAAAATGCGTAACCATGGTTAACGCAGTTCTGACCGGCGCAGAACCAGAAATCAACGACACCACCACCTACGACAATGGTGTATTCGTTGTTCCTTCTTACCTGTGCACCCCAGTAGCTGTTGACGTAAACAACTACCAGGAAGTACTGGTTGACACCGGTTACTACACCGCTGATCAGCTGGCATAATCCACAGCGATAAATAGTACTACGAAACCGCATGACAGGGCGGCGGTGTAAAAGCCGCCGCCCTGTTTTTTTATAGGCGGTCCGAGGGAAAGGTATTGGAACCCGGTTGATCCCTTTCCCTTGGGCCGACTATCCGCGTGAAGGAGTTGAAAGAATGTCAGAATATATCTTGGAAATGAACCACATCACCAAGGAATTTTCCGGCGTAAAAGCACTGGATGACGTTAATCTGAAAGTGCGTAAGGGCGAGATCATGGCGATCTGCGGCGAAAACGGCGCAGGTAAATCCACCCTCATGAACGTTCTGTCCGGTGTTTATCCTTATGGTGAGTACAGCGGCGACATCGTGTACAACGGTGAGATCTGCAAATTCCACAACATTCGTGAATCCGAAGCAAAAGGTATCGTTATCATCCATCAGGAGCTGGCGCTGAGCCCATATCTGTCCGTTGCCGAAAACGTATTCATCGGTAACGAACGTCTGGCAGGCAAAGGCGTCATCGACTGGACTGCTACCCGCCGCGAAGCACAGGAACTGCTGGCTCGCGTTGGTCTGGAAGATGAAAATGTTAACGTACCGGTCAATAGCCTTGGTGTTGGCAAACAGCAGCTGATCGAGATTGCAAAAGCGCTGGGCAAAAAAGCCGACCTGCTGATTCTGGACGAGCCGACTGCTGCTCTGAACGACCGTGAATCCGCACAGCTGCTGGAACTGATGCTGCAGCTGAAAGCACAGGGTCTGACCTGTATCATTATTTCCCATAAACTGAACGAGATCAGCTATGTTGCTGACTCTATCACCATCATCCGTGACGGTCATACCATCGAAACTCTGCATAAAGGCAAGGATGACTTCTCCGAAGACCGTATCATCAAAGGCATGGTAGGTCGTGAGCTGACCAACCGTTATCCAAAACGCGAGGACTGCCCGATCGGTGACGTTATCTTCGAGGTAAAAGACTGGACTGTTTATCATCCGGACGATTCAGAACGTAAAGTTCTGGACAATGTCAACATTCAGGTTCGCGCAGGTGAAGTTGTTGGTCTGGCAGGTCTGATGGGCGCCGGCCGTACTGAGCTGGCAATGAGCCTCTTCGGCCACGCTTACGGTCAGAAGATCTCCGGCAGCGTGAAGATCAACGGCAAAGAAGTTCAGATGAAATCCGTTAAGGAAGCCATCGACAACAAACTGGCTTATGTACATGAAGACAGAAAAACCTTCGGTCTGATTCTGATCGACAGCATCAAACGGAATATGTCCCTGTCCGCACTGAATAACTTCTTCTCCAAGAAGGGCGTCGTTGACCGAGAGAAAGAAGTTATCAAAGCAGAAGAATATCGTAAGAGAATCAATGTTAAGACCACTTCTGTGGATCAGGCAGTTGGCTCTCTGTCCGGTGGTAACCAGCAGAAAGTCGTTCTGGCAAAATGGATGCTCACCGAGCCGGACGTTCTGATTTTGGATGAACCAACCCGCGGTGTTGACGTTGGTGCAAAATACGAAATCTACTGCGTTATCAACGAACTGGCGAAAGCAGGCAAAGCCGTTATCGTCATTTCTTCTGAAATGCCTGAGATCATCGGTACCTGTGACCGTACCTATGTCATCAATGAAGGCGAAATTGCCGGCGAACTGTCCGGTGATGAGATCACTCAGGAGGCCATCATGTCCTGCATCATGGCCCACAACAGAAAGGAATAGGTGGAGGAAACATGAGTAACAACAGCAAAACTTCCCAGTTGAAAAAAGCCGGCTCCGGTCTGGGCCAGTACGGCATCATGATCATGCTGGTTGCAGTTTACATCCTCTTTGCATTTATTACAGGCGGTAAAAACCTGACCCCAATGAACATCAACAACCTGATCATGCAGAATGGTTACGTTGTTATCCTGGCAGTTGGTATGCTGCTGTGTGTATTGACCGGTAACATCGACCTTGGCGTTGGTTCCGTTGTTGCATCCTGTGGTGCAGTAGCAGGTACCCTGATCATCGACCTTGGTTGGAGCACTCCAATGGCAATGCTGGGCGCTCTGGCAGTCGGTGCTCTCTTCGGCGTATTCGTAGGCTTCTTCGTAGCTTACCTGGACATCCCTCCATTCATCGTAACTCTGGGTACTATGCTGATGGGTCGTGGTCTTTGCTACGTTATCCTTCAGGCACAGACCAAAGGTCCACTGCCAGAATCCTACAACTGGATCGGTACCGGCTTCCTGCCAGTTATCCGTGTTGGCGAAGGTTCTCTGAATGCCGGCAAAGGCGTTGACCTGCTCTGCCTCATCGTTGCTGCAGTATTCTGCGCAATGCTGATCCTCAACGAAATGAAATCCAGAGCAACCGCTAAGAGAAACAACCTGCCAATGGCTCCTGTATGGCAGTCCATCGCAAAAAATGCTGTTCTTGTCGGCATTATCTGCTTCTTCTTCTGGAAACTGGCTTGCTACAACGGTATCCCTGTAGTTCTGATCCTGATGGGCGTTCTGGTAGCAGTTTACCACTTCATCACCACCCGTACCGTTGCAGGTCGTCAGATCTACGCAATGGGCGGTAACGCAAAAGCAGCTCGCCTGTCCGGTATCAATACCAAGAAAGTATTCTTCTGGGTATATACCAATATGGGTATCCTGTCTGCAGTTGCAGGTATCGTTCTCTCCGCTCGTAACCAGTCTGCTACTCCAAAAGCAGGTGACGGCTTCGAAATGGACGCAATCGCATCCTGTTACATCGGTGGTGCAGCTACCTCCGGTGGTGTTGGTACCATCGTTGGCGCTGTAGTTGGTGCGTTCATCATGGGTATCCTGAACAACGGTATGTCCCTTGCAGGTTACGACACCAACGTACAGAAGATCGTAAAAGGCTGCGTTCTGCTGGGTGCAGTAACCTTCGACCTTCTGAGCAAACGTAAAAAGAAATAGCAATTTGCTCCTTTTCCTTCTTGGAGCGGAGGCTCAGTCCTCCGCTCCATCTCCTAAAAAATAAATAAATCGCATACGAGAGGATTGTCATACGATGAAAGAAACCAATAGCCCTCCTGAATTTTCTGTGATCCTGCGCATTTTGGGCGGCGGGTATCTGGTATATTTGGCATGGGATCTGCGCGCATCGGTTCAGGACGGTCCTCTTTTTCTTATTGCAGTGATCGTTTTCGCGCTGGTAGGACTGGTACTGGCAGGTACATCCATCAACTACCTGCTGAAGCACAAATACTTCCGTGATGATGACACAGAACCCGAAATCTGGGACGAATTTGACGACGAAGAAGACGAAGAAAGAGAGGGACGATCCGATGAATGATATGAGAAATACTCTGGGCATCGAATTGGGCTCCACCCGCATCAAAGCGGTTGCCATCGATGAAAAACATGTTCCTGTTTCTTCCGGTGACTACACCTGGAAGAGCTCCTATGAAAACGGTGTCTGGACCTACTCTCTGGACGAGGTCTGGAAAGGCCTGAAAGCGGCTGTTTCCGGCGTGGAAAACCGCGAATCCATCAAAGCCATGGGTGTCAGCGCAATGATGCATGGCTATCTTGCTTTCGACAAGGATTGGAATCTGCTGGTTCCGTTCCGCACCTGGCAGAACACCATTACTGCTCAGGCTGCTGCTGAACTGACCGAGCTGTTCTGTTTCAATATTCCACAGCGCTGGAGCATTGCTCATCTGTATCAGGCTGTGCTCAACGGGGAAGAGCACGTTCCGCAGATCGCACACATCACCACTCTGGCTGGTTATGTTCATTATATGCTGACCGGCGTTAACGCCATCGGTGTTGGCGAAGCATCCGGTATGTTCCCAATCGACAGTGAGAAAAACTGCTACGACGAGACCATGCTGAACAAATGGAATGAGCTGGTAGCTCCAAGAAATCTCCCTTGGACGCTGACTGACATTCTGCCTCAGGTTCTGGTTGCAGGTGAAGAAGCCGGCAAACTGACCGAAAGCGGCGCTGCTCTGCTGGATAACCTCCTTGCTCCGGGCATCCCATTTGCTCCGGCAGAAGGTGACGCAGGTACCGGCATGACCGCTACCAATGCCGTTGCTCCACGCACCGGCAACGTATCCGCAGGCACTTCCATCTTCTCTATGGTCGTTCTGGAACGTCCGCTGGAGAAAGTTTACGAAGAAATCGACCTGGTAACCACTCCAACAGGTAAAGCGGTTGCCATGGTTCACTGCAATAACTGCACCAACGATACCAATGCATGGGTATCCGTTCTGGGCGAGACCGCAAAACTCTTTGGAGCAGAACCATCCACCGGCGAGCTGTACACCAAGCTGTATCAGCTGTCTATGGAAGGCGATCCTGACTGCGGCGGCGTTCTGGTCTGCAACTACATGGCAGGCGAGGGCGTTACCCACATGGACGCAGGTCGTCCGCTGGTTGTCCGCAGACCAGACTCCAAATTCAATCTTGCAAACTTCTTCCGCGCTCAGCTTTACTCCACCATGTCCACTCTGAAGATCGGTATGGACATTCTGGCAGAAGAAAAAGTAGCCATCGACTCCCTGACCGGTCACGGCGGTCTGTTCAAGACTCCGGTCGTTGGTCAGAAATACATGGCTGCTGCCTGCAACGCGCCTGTTACCTGTATGGAAACTGCCGGTGAAGGCGGTCCATACGGCATGGCACTGCTGGCTGCTTATATGCTGAACAAAGCAGAGGGCGAAAGTCTGGAAGCTTATCTGAATTCCCATGTCTTTGCCGGCGTATCCGGTTCTACTCTGGCTCCGGAGCAGGCTGACGTGGACGGCTTCAACAGCTATATCAAGCAGTACAAAGAATTACTAAAAGTAGAACGTACTGCAGTTGAAAACATTTAGTAAATCGTTTTGAGGAGGAATTCGCTATGAAATACAATTTTTGGTTTGTAGTTGGCTCTCAGCTTCTGTATGGTCCGGAAGTTCTGGAAACCGTCGAAGCTCGTGCAAAAGAAATGGCAGAGGAAATGTCCAAACACCTGCCATATCCGCTGGTTTACAAAGTAACCGCAAAAAGCAATCAGCAGATCGCTGATATCGTAAAAGAAGCAAACTACGATGATTCCTGCGCAGGTATCGTAACCTGGTGCCATACCTTCTCTCCATCTAAAATGTGGATCAACGGTTTTGCAAATCTGCAGAAACCATATCTGCACTTTGCTACCCAGTACAACCGTGAAATTCCAAACGAAGAGATCGACATGGACTTCATGAATCTGAACCAGGCTGCTCATGGCGACCGTGAACATGGCTTCATCGCAGCTCGTCTGCGTATGCCTCGCAAAGTTGTTTGCGGTTACTGGCAGGACGAAGATGTTCAGCAGCGCATCGGCAGCTGGATGAAAGCAGCTATCGGTGTGGCTGTATCCAAAACCATGAAAGTAATGCGTTTCGGCGACAATATGCGTGAAGTAGCTGTTACCGAAGGCGACAAAGTAGAAGTTCAGACCAAACTGGGCTGGCAGGTCAACACCTGGGCAGTGGGCGATCTTGTAAAAGAAATGAACGCTGTTACCGACGCAGAAGTTGACGCTCTCATGGACGAATACAAAGCAAATTACGACTTTGCTACCGATAACGTGGAAGCAATTCGTTATCAGGCTCGCGAAGAGATCGCAATGAAGAAAATGATGGATAAAGAAGGCTGCAAAGCATTCACCAACACCTTCCAGGATCTCTACGGCATGGAACAGCTGCCTGGTCTGGCAAGCCAGCATCTGATGGCACAGGGCTACGGTTACGGCGGTGAAGGCGACTGGAAAGTTTCTGCTATGACCTCCATCATGAAAGCTATGGGCGAAAACGGCAACGGCGCTTCTCTCTTCATGGAAGACTACACCTACCATCTGGAAAAAGGCAATGAATACAGCCTGGGCGCTCATATGCTGGAAGTTTGCCCATGCTGCGCTGCAGGCAGAGCTCGCATCGAGACCCATCATCTGGGCATCGGTATGAACGAGAAAGACCCTGCTCGTCTGGTATTTGAAGGCAAAGAAGGCGACGCTATCGTTGTCAGCCTCATTGATATGGGAGGTCGTCTCCGTCTGATCTGCCAGGATATCCACTGCGTAAAACCAATCATGGATATGCCAAACCTGCCTGTTGCACGCGTAATGTGGACTGCAGAACCTTCTCTGACTGTTGGCGCTGAATGCTGGATCACTGCCGGCGGCGCTCACCACACCGTACTGAGCTACGACGTGACCGCAGAACAGATGAAAGACTGGTGCACCATGATGGACATCGAGTTCGTTCACATCAACAAAGACACTACTGTTGCAAGCCTCGAACATGATCTCTTCCTGTCCGATCTGGCTTGGAAACTGAAATAAGGAGCTGCTTCTATGCTGGAACAACTGAAACAGCAAGTGCTGGAAGCCAACCTGCTGCTTCCGAAGCATGGACTGATCACCTTTACCTGGGGCAACGTATCCGGTATTGACCGCGAAAAAGGACTTGTCGTTATCAAACCATCCGGTGTGGAATACGACGATATGTGTGCAGACGATATGGTTGTTGTGGATCTGGAAGGAAACGTTGTGGAAGGTCATTACAAACCTTCCAGCGACACTCCGACCCATCTTGCTTTGTACAAAGCCTTCCCGACCTTGGGCGGCGTAGTCCACACTCACAGCCGCTGGGCGACTTCCTTCGCTCAGGCAGGCCGCGGTGTTCCTGCCATGGGTACCACTCAGGGCGACTACTTCTACGGAGAGATCCCTTGCACCCGCAAGATGACTCCGGAAGAAATTGCCGGCCAGTATGAGCTGGAGACCGGCAACGTTATCATTGAAACATTTAAACAGCGCAATATTGATCCGGCGCAGGTTCCTGCTGTACTGGTTCATAGTCACGGCCCGTTTACATGGGGTACCGACCCATTCAACGCAGTACATAACGCTGTTGTACTGGAGGAAGTTGCTTTCATGGACTTCCACGCAATGGCTTTGACTCCGAACCTGCCTCCTATGCAGCAGGAACTGCTGGATAAGCACTATCTGCGCAAACATGGTCCCGGCGCGTACTACGGTCAGGATAAATAGAAAAGAAAAAGCCCTCTGCGGAGGGCTTTTTTGCTACAACTTCAGATAAACTGTGTTATACTGGAGAAAAGGGGGACTTTGTATGCTGGAACAGCTGAAACAATGCTACGCGCAATACGCAACGGAGGCGGAGCAGGCGGCAAAAGAGGCTGCCCCGTTTTCCGGTGTTTGGGGTTGGGGCGCAGATGCTCGCAATGACGCCTGCCATACCCGTTTTTATGAGGCTGTCGGTCAGTGGATGGAAGCGTTCCTCCGTGGAGAGCCGTCCGCAGAGGAACTGCACAAGGCTGCAAAATGGATTCTTTGTGCAGCTGCAGAGCAGGGCGATGAGCAGACATTCTGGTTTCTCTACGCCGCACAGGGTCACTGCAAGCCATTGATCCCATTGCTGAATAAAGAACAGAGGGCAAGCTTGCGGGATTATTACGATGCCCACTATCCGAAACGGGACCGTATGCCGGTACAAAAAGAAATTTATAAGCTGTTAAGCAAGAAATAGAGGCAAATTATGAAAGAGAATAAACTTCGCGGCTGGATCATCCGCGTGCTGCTGTTGCTTTGCGGACTGACCATCGCTCATCTGGGCGTGACCCTGTTCCTGCAGGCAGACTTGGGTTCCGATCCATTTAATGTGCTGATACAGGGCCTGCATCGCTTTCTGCCGCTGCCTGAGTTTATCACCCACGGCAATGTGCATGTTGCGGTTTCTTTCCTCATTATTCTGGTGCTGCTGTTTGTGGACAGAAGCTACATCCTCATCGGCACGCTGCTGTGCATGATCCTCGGCGGCCCCATCATTGATGTATTCACCTTCCTGTTAGGCAATTTCATCAACAATGAATCTGCCATGGTTTTGCGTCTGCTGTCTCTGGTGTTGGGCTGTGTGATTCTGGCTTTCGGCATGACCATTGTCATCAAATCCAATGCAGGCACCGGCCCAAACGACTTGGTTGCGGTGGTCCTCAGTGACAAAAGCAGAAAACCCTTCGGTAAGGTGCGTATTGCGGTGGATGTATGCTTTGCTGCGGCAGGTTTTGCACTGGGAGGAACATTGGGTCTGGGTACTATCATCTGTGCCTGTCTGGTAGGGCCAATCGCGCAAATTTTCATGCCATACTCCGAAAAATTCTGTAATTCCTGTTTAGAACGATAAAAATATTACAAACAGTAAAAGAAAACTCCCGGAAACCGAAGTTTCCGGGAGAATTTTTTATTCCAGTGGTTTCTGATATTCAAGAGTATAACCGTTCGGATCGGAGAAGAAGAAGGAGTAAACCGGGAAGCGAGGGTGCTTCTGCGGTGCGCCTTTCAGTCCGAGAACAGGGCGGCTTTGCAGCAGTTCGTACATCTTGTCCACATCTTCGGTGCTCGGAAGATTAAAGGAGATGCATTCACCGGTAGCCATCGGGCGGTCGGAATCATACTGCACGAAAGCCAGATAGCCATAGCCGCTGTCAAACCAGACAGTGTGTCCCAAATCCTTGTAAACAGGCAGCTCCAGAACAGTCGTGTAATACTCGATGGTCTCCTTGATGTTTTTACATGGGAAGAAAAGTACCATGGATTCCGGTTTCATACAGAAACACTCCTTTTCAGATATTATTCAGCAGCGAAGTGATCTTTGCCAACGCCGCAGAGCGCACAGCGGAAATCTTCCGGCAGGTTTTCAAATTTGGTGCCCGGAGCGATGCCGTTGGCAGGATCGCCGGCAGCTTCGTCATAAACCCAGCCGCAGATGTCGCAGACATATTTCTTCATGGCAGGTGCTGCTGCACTTTCTTCCTCGCAGGAAACACAAGCGCAGAGTTCGTTGACCAGTGCATCGATCTGTGCCATGCTTGCATCGTTCAGCGCAGATTTGATGGTAACGGTGGTATCGGTGAAGCTAAGGTTTTTGCTCTTTTCAAACATACCTTTCATCACTTTTGCTGCCAGAGGAGCCCAGGTACCGTTTTCAACCAGAGCAACGGTGCGGTTGCTGAAGTTGCGTTCGGTCAGATGGTGGATGAATTCCTTCATGAATGGGAAGATGTCAGCATTGTAAGTGGTAGTAGCCAAAACGATTTTGCTGTAACGGAAAGCATCTTCCACAGCTTCTGCCATGTCGCAGCGAGCAAGGTCATTGACAGCAACTTTGCAGCCTCTTGCTTCCAGTTTTTCTGCCAGCAGCTCTACCGCTTTTTTGGTGTTGCCGTATACAGAAGTGTAAGCAATGACAACGCCTTCTTCTTCCGGCTGATAGGAAGACCAGGTGTTGTAGAGATCGAGATAGTAGCCCAGATTTTCGGTGAGAACAGGGCCGTGGAGTGGGCAGATAGTCTGGATATCCAGAGCAGCTGCTTTTTTCAGCAGAGCCTGTACCTGTGCGCCGTATTTGCCAACGATACCGATGTAGTAGCGTCTTGCTTCGCAAGCCCAGTCTTCTTCCACGTCCAGTGCGCCGAATTTGCCGAAACCGTCTGCGGAGAAGAGAACTTTGTCCACATCATCGTAAGTAACGATAACTTCCGGCCAGTGAACCATCGGAGCGGTCACGAAGGTCAGGGTGTGCTGACCGAGAGAAAGGGTGCTGCCTTCGCCTACAACGAGCTGTCTGTCCGCAAAGTCAGTGCCGAAGAAGTTCTGCATCATCTGGAATGCTTTGGCGGAAGAAACGATTTTTGCTTCCGGATAGGCATTGGCAAAGGTAATGATGTTGGCAGAATGGTCAGGTTCCATGTGCTGAACCACCAGATAGTCCGGTTTACGGCCTTCCAGAGCGTTTTCGATGTTGTTCAGCCACTGCTGACCGAAGTGAGCATCTACGCTGTCCATAATGGCGATTTTCTCATCAACGATGGCATAGGAGTTGTAAGCCATGCCGTTTGGTACGATGTACTGACCTTCAAACAGGTCGATCTCGTGGTCGTTGACACCAATGTATTTAATATCTTTTGTAATGTTCATGTTGTTCCCTCTGTTTCTTGAAGATTTGTCATAATTGTAGCATAAATTTGGAGGAGAGACAATGGATTTTGACAACTAATCCAAAATTCTGCCGTCGGTAGAAATGGTCACTACCTGCCATGGAATGAATTTTCCGCTGACCTGCAGGGCACGTTTTACGGCATTTTCCAAACCGCCGCAGCAAGGCACCTCCATACGCACCAGCTTCACGCTGCGGATATTGTTGTTTGCGATGATCTGTATCAGTTTTTCTGTATAATCCACAGCATCCAGCTTCGGGCAGCCGATGAGAGTGACATGATTACGCATGAAATCCTGATGGAAGGATGCATAAGCGTAGGCACTGCAGTCGGCGGCGATCAGCAGATTGGCATTCTGATAAAAAGCTGCAGTAAGGGGAGCCAGCTTGATCTGGCAGGGCCATTGTTTCAGCTGGCTTTCGGTCGGAACGGAAGAAGCAGCCGTCGGCTGGCGCTTTACGACTTTGACCTGTGTGCCGGGGCAGCCACCGCTGCAAGCGGTATTCTGTGCTTTTGCACGGAGCACGGCAGCTTCGTCATAGGCAGGAGCCTCACGGATCTCAAAGCTGATGGCATTGGTAGGGCAGGCTGGCAGGCAGTCTCCCAGACCGTCGCAGTAGTCCTCACGGGTCAGCTTGGCAACGCCGTTTACCATTTGAATCGCGCCCTCATGGCAAGCTTTGGCACAGGCGCCGCAGCCGTTGCATTTACTTTCGTCTATTTTAATGATTTTTCTAAGCATAGGGATGGAACCTCCGTTGAAAAAATGACGGAACATTTCCGCTTCATTAAGTATACCATTTTTGTAGATGAAATACCAGAGGGGGCGCTATGATTTCCAAAATTTTTATCATTTTGAGTTTAAAGTAAGTCCAAGGAAACTTTTTTTGAAAAATGTTAGAATTAGCTACCTTTTTGTCTTGACAAACAGTTTATTCGGTTGTATTATATGGAATGTAAAGAGGTTAGCAAGTGCTAACATGAAGATTTGAAGTGACATCAAGCGGAATCGAGGGATACCTATGAACCTGTTGAGCGCACAGGAAGGAAAGGAATATATCATCAAAGGGATCAATACAGATGATGAAGAGCTGGATGCTTTTCTGTTCTCTCTGGGCTGTTACAGCGGTGAGCCGATCACAGTAGTGACTCGCAGAAAAAGCGGCTGTGTCGTGTCCATCAAAGAAAGCAGATACAATATCGATAATCAGCTGGCTGAAGCGATTGAGATCTAAAGCCAAACGACCCGATAAAACATATCGGGTTTTTCTTTCCAGGATAAGTTAGCTTACATTAACAAGGTTCCGCAATTTTTGCAGCGAAATCCGATGGGATCGGACAACGAGGAGGAAACAAGAATGATTCGTATTGCTTTTGCAGGCAATCCAAACAGTGGTAAAACAACCATGTACAATGCGCTGACCGGCCGCAATGAAAAAGTCGGCAACTGGGCAGGCGTTACCGTTGATAAAAAAGAAGCGCTGATCAAGAAGATGTATGCATCTGATCAGGAACTGATCGCTGTCGATCTTCCGGGTGCGTACTCCATGTCTCCGTTTACTTCGGAGGAGAGCATCACCAGTTCTTATGTAAAAAATGAGAACCCGGATGTTATTATCAATATCGTAGACGCGACCAACCTGAGCCGTAGTTTGTTCTTCACCACTCAGCTGTTGGAGCTGGGCATTCCTGTTGTCGTTGCGCTGAATAAAGCCGACATCAACGAGAAAAAAGAAACAAAGATCGATGTTGCAAAACTGTCCGATAAGCTGGGCTGCCCGGTTGTGGAGACTGCTGCGACCAATTCCATCGGTTTGAATGAGCTGGTAAAAGCAGCTGTGGAACAGGCAGGCAGAGCACAGGTTGCACCGTACGTTCAGGGCGATGTGGATCTGAGCAGCAAAGAAGCTGTTGTTACCGCTGACCGCAAACGCTTCGAGTTTGTCAACGGCATTGTAAAAGCAGTTGAAAAACGAAAAGTGTTCACCAAAAATAAAAACTTCCAGGATAAAATCGATGCGCTCCTGACCAATAAATGGCTGGGCATTCCGATTTTCGCGCTGGTGATGTTCCTGGTGTTTGATATTTCCCAGTCTACCCTCGGTCCATGGATCGCTGATTCTCTGGTTGCATGGCTGGAAGGCATCCAGGGCATGATCGCCGAGATGGTTTCCGGTGCATCCCCACTGCTGCAGGCTCTGCTGGTTGATGGTGTTATCGGTGGTGCGATCGCAGTTATCGGCTTCCTGCCGTTGGTTATGGTTATGTACTTCCTCATTGCTCTTCTGGAGGATTGCGGCTACATGGCTCGTGCAACCGTCGTGCTGGACCCAATTTTCAAAAAAGTAGGTCTGTCCGGTAAATCCGTTATTCCATTCGTTATTACCACCGGTTGTGCGATCCCGGGTGTTATGGCTTGCCGTACCATCCGCAACGAGCGTGAACGCCGCGCTACCGCAATGCTGGCTCCATTTATGCCATGCGGTGCGAAACTGCCGGTTATTGCTCTCTTCGCAGGTGCATTCTTTGAAGATGCTTCCTGGGTCGGTACACTGATGTACTTCGCAGGCATCCTGCTGATTCTCTTGGGTGCTCTGCTGGTAAATCGTGTTGCAGGCTACAAAGCAAGAAAATCTTTCTTTATCATTGAGCTGCCGGAATACAAACTGCCTTCTCTGAAACGTGCTTTCCTGTCCATGTGCTCCCGCGGCTGGGCTTATGTTGTCAAAGCAGCAACCATCATTCTGGTCTGCAACACCGTTGTACAGCTGATGCAGACCTTCACCTGGAACTTCTCCGTTGCAGAAGCAGCAAGTGATTCCATCCTTGCATCCATTGCAGCTCCGTTCTCTTACATTCTCGTTCCTATCGTTGGTGTGGTATCCTGGCAGCTGGCAGCAGCCGCTGTGACCGGCTTCATTGCAAAAGAAAATGTAGTTGGTACATTGGCAGTTTGCTTCGTTGGTCTGGAAAACCTCATCGACACCGAAGAACTGGCTCTCATGGAAGGTGCAGGCGCAGAAGTTGCGACTGTATTCGCAATCACCAAAGTAGCAGCACTGGCTTACCTGATGTTCAACCTCTACACTCCACCATGCTTCGCAGCTCTGGGTGCAATG
>JAFSIC010000006.1 GCA_017439985.1 Oscillospiraceae bacterium | reverse complement strand
CACTGGTACACTTTAGTTATAGAATAGGTATATACTTTGTCACTATGGTCGGTAGCGCCGGTGTCATGGCAATAAGGGATCGTTCCAATAAAGTACTCGTTACCATAATCGGTTCGCAAGTACTGCATATAACCTTTTAGACAGTGGTCACACACAGCCACATGGGCTTGACCTTCTGCGTTTTCTGTTAAAACAGCTTCCTGTTCATGCTCCTCCGGCAGATTTGGCTGGTCACCGCCGGCAAAGACAGGTACGGCGAGCAGGACAACAACAAGCAGCAGAGCAAAGACTTTTACAATGGTTTTGTTCATCGATTCACGCACCTTTCTTTGAAATGGATTGATTTTACCAAATTTGGTAATTTTATAATAACTGATTCAGGAGCTAAATACAATATTCAGAGTTTACAAAAAGAAGAAGGAAAGTTTTGTTGTTTTACAGTGTCCAAAATTGCCTCTTTTTTACGTTATACTATAAATGGGTACAAAAAACACTTCACAAAGCAAAAGAAAAGTGGTATACTTGACAAAAGTCCTACCTGAAAGGCGGGACTTTTTTCAGATAGGACTGCTTTAGCGCTGAAATGCGTAAAAGAATAGAGATGGAGGCTTCGGTATGAACTTTGTATTTATTTCACCACATTTCCCGAAAAGTTATTGGAATTTCTGCGACCGCCTGAAAAAGAATGGCGTCAACGTGCTGGGTCTGGCCGATACCCCTTACGATGCTCTGCCTTGGGAGCTGAAAAACTGCTTGACTGAATACTACAAAGTCGATAATCTGGAGAATTATGACGAAGTAATCCGTGCTATCGGTTACTTCACCCATAAGTACGGCAAAATCGATTGGGTCGAATCAAACAATGAATATTGGCTGGAACTGGATGCAAAGATCCGTACCGATTTTAATATCACCACCGGCATGAAAGCGGAAGAAATCGGCTCATTCAAGAGCAAATCTGCCATGAAATCTTCCTACAAAAAAGCAAATATTCCTGTAGCGCGCCACCACATGGTCAATGCAAATCGGGAGGAAGGTCTTGCCTTTATTGCAGAAGTAGGGTATCCTGTTATTGTGAAGCCGGATATCGGTGTAGGTGCGGCAAAAACCTACAAGCTGAAATGCGAAGAGGATGTCCATGCATTTTACAATGAACTGCCAAATATTCAGTATATTATGGAAGAATTTATTGAGGGTACCATTGTATCCTTTGATGGTATTTCCGGTAACGATGCAGAGGTCATCTTCGCAACGTCCAATGAATTCCCGCCGTCCATTATGGATATCGTGAATACCAACGACCATCTGGCTTATCACACGGTGAAGGAGGTTTCTCCTGTTCTGCGTGACTGCGGAGAACGAGTTCTGAAGGCGTTCAATGCGAGAAATCGCTTCTTCCATCTGGAGTTCTTCCGCCTGACCAAAGCGAAAAAAGGCTTGGGTGAGGTTGGTGATATCGTTGCACTGGAAGTAAATATGCGCGCACCGGGCGGCTATACACCGGATATGATCAACTATGCCAATAGTGTGGACGTGTATCAGATCTGGGCGGATATGGTTGCTTTCGGAAAAACCTATGTGGATCTGAATAAGCAGCACTACTTCGCAGCTTACTGCGCACGCCGCGACGGCAAAAACTATCGTCACAGCGAGGAAGAGATCTGGGCAAAATACGGCGATCGTATCGTGATGCGTGAACGTATGCCGGAAATTCTTTCCGGTGCTATGGGCAATGAAATGTACACAGCAAAATTGGACACGGAAGAAGAATTGTGGGAATACAATGACTTCGTTCTGGGTCTGGCATAAATAAGGAAATTGAGAGGGATCGACAATGCAAAAGCAGTATTTCAAAACATACAGCTATAATCTGAACCGTGACATGGAGTTCAATGTGTACGGTCACGGAGGCAAACCTTGCGTGGTGTTCCCATGCCAGGATGGCCATTTCTATGACTGGGAAGGCAACCGTATGCATGACGAAGTGATGGGTCCATGGATCGAAGCGGGAAAAATCCAGCTGTTCTGTGTGGACAGCATCGATAGGGAAAGCTGGTCCGACAAGTACGGAGATGGTGCTTACCGCGCACAGATGCAGGAAAAATGGTATCATTATGTAGTGGACGAATTCGTTCCGCTGGTTCGCGAGATCAACGGCACCGGTGAAAAAATGATGTGTACCGGCTGCAGCATGGGTGCGACCCACAGCGTGAACTTCTTCCTGCGCCGCCCGGATATCTTCGACACCGTTGTTGCACTCAGCGGCGTGTACCATGCAAGCGAATTCTTTGGCGGTTACATGGATGAAACCCTGTACAACAACTCTCCAAATGACTTCCTGCCAAACCTGCCAAATGACCACTTCTATATCAATGAGTATAACAACAGTAACATCATTGTTTGTGTTGGTCAGGGCGCTTGGGAAGATGTGATGCTGGACAGCACCCGCACTCTGCAGAAAATTTTTGCAGATAAAGGCATCAAAGGCTGGTTCGATTACTGGGGTCACGATGTCAATCATGACTGGCCATGGTGGAAAGTACAGATGCCATACTTCCTGAACCATCTGTTCGGTGCTCCAAACGCATAATTACTTATCGAAAATATAAATTGAAATGCAAAAATCCTGCAGAAACTGCAGGATTTTTGTTATTTTATGGATATTTTTTGCATTTTTGAAGGTGATATTGATTTTTTAGATTGAATCAGAAAAAAGTATAAATAAAACTGATTGGTTCTTTTTTCGGAGGTTTGCTACAATAAATTTGTTACAAAATGTATGAAATCATCAGAATGAAGGAAGCGGACTATGAAGATCGAAAAGCTCTATTATTTTCTCAGCGTGGCGAAACATCGCAATTTTACAAAAGCCGCACAGGAATGCCATATTGCACAGCCTGCCATCAGTAAGCAGATGTTGTCTCTGGAAAAAGAGCTCGGTTTCCAACTCTTTGAAAGAAAGAACCGCCGTGTGGAACTGACCGAGGCGGGAGAGCAGTTCTATCAGTCCATTTCCTGTTTGCTGGACGAGTACGAAGCAAGTATACAGCGTGTGCATGACTGCGCAGAACAGAAAGAAACGAAGGAGTAGACTATGGGCATCGAAAAGCTGGATTATTTTGTGTGTGCTGCGAAGTACCGCAATTTCACAAAAGCTGCACGAGAGTGCGGCGTAGCTCAGTCTGCCATCAGCCAGCAGATTGCATCGTTGGAGAATGATTTGAACTGTGTTCTGTTCCGACGCAACGGACGTTCTGTGGAGCTGACCCCACAGGGCGAGATTTTGTTTGAAGATGCGCGCCGTATTCAGGTTCTGTATCAGCAGGCAGTACAGAAAGCACAAGCGATTGCCTGCCGCAAAGAAGATTATTCTCTGGTTATTGGTATTCCCGGTTTGGGCTCCTCTGCGAAGCTCTGTGAACGCATTGCCCAGTGGAAGCAGGCATTCCCACAGATTGAGGTGAAACTGCAGCGTTACAGCCCGGAGTACAGCCGCCGAGAACTGGGCCAGCAGCTCTATGATGCGTTGCTCTGTTACTGGACCCCGCAGGATGACAACAAAGAGTTTGCGTATAAAGAATTGGAACGTAAACCGATCCAGGTCCTGATTTCCGAAAAAAATCTTCTGGCAGGTGAGGAGTCTCTGTCTTTGGAACAGCTTCTGGAGCAGGCGGATAAAATCTATATGAGCTACGATGTCTGGACGCAGCTTTGCTCATTAGACTTGATCTCCAAAGAAAAGAAGGAGAATATTCAGTGGTTCCATGACTCTGATTTGCTGTTGCCGATGGCGAGCATCAATCAGGCTGTGGTTCTTACGGCAGACCTACCGAATCAGCTGCCGGATGATTTGAAAGAATATACTCTCAGTGACGCTCCGCCGGAACTGAAGGAAATTTTACTGTTCCGCCGACAGAACAGCAGCAAGGCACTGACGGAAATTTGTGCAGCAATCGAATAAGATCCATCAAAGGGCTCAGTACAGAGCCCTTTTTATCGTTTATCAAAAATTCACAGGAAAGCGTTGATTTTGTCACGGAAACGAAGTAGGATTAAAGTATAGTATCAACACGGGAGGTAGCCGTTTTGGAATTCAAAAATATTCTGGAAAACAATGTCCCTCAAGGACACAGCGCAGAGGAAATTCTTGCAATGGCCATGAAAATGCAGCGTTCCATGTCGCTGTATGAGTCCGGTATTAAGGAAATTTGTACCAAGCTGGAAATCCTGCAGAGAGAAGCGCAGGTTCAGGGCATTCATAACCCGATTGAGTCCATCAAAAGCCGTGTGAAAAATATCTTCAGCGTGATTGAAAAGCTGAACCGCAAGGGCTTCGAGGTTTCTATGGAGTCGGTGGAAAAAAATCTCTATGATGTGGCCGGTGTGCGTGTTATCTGCCCGTATATTGACGATATTTATGTGGTTGCCGAGCGCATCCGCCGTCAGGACGACCTGCGGGTGTTAATTGAAAAAGACTATATCAAATATCCGAAAGCAAATGGCTACCGTAGTTTCCACATGGTAGTGGAGGTGCCGGTTTTCCTGTCGGACAGCAAACGTTATGTCCGTGTGGAGATTCAGCTGAGAACCATTGCCATGGACTTCTGGGCAAGTCTGGAACATCAGATCCGCTACAAAATGGAATCTCAAATTCCCGATGAGATCAGCTATCGTCTGCGTCAGTGCGCGGAAACGATCGCGGCTACCGATGCGGAAATGCAGGATCTGTACAAGGAAGTACGGGCCTTGTCACATAATGAAGAATAAGAAAAGGCACCTCATTGAGGTGCCTTTTTTCTTACAGAATCTTAAAATGCCAGTCATCGTTTTCTTTGTAATAGTAGAATTCGCTGAGTTCATCAGACTCAAAAATTTTCACCATATCCAAAAAGTCAACGGAAAGGCGGTAGTTTTTCAGTTCATTGCGAGGAACCCAAAAGACCTTACCTTCCTCGGAGGAAGCCAGCTCTCCGCGGAAGCGATTTGTTTTGTAGAACAGGACGACGTAGCGGGCGTCGTCGTTGTCCTGAAACTGTTTGCTGCCGCAGAGCTGTGGATTTTCGATATCCAAACCGGTCTCTTCCTTAACTTCACGGATCACTGATTCGACAAAGGACTCGCCTTTTTCCACATGACCGCCGGGGAAGGTGACTCCCGGCCAATCAGCTTTTTGACGATCAATGACGAGGACGTTGCCGTTTTCATCCGAAATCATACACATGTTGGTAAAAACAGCTCGCTCGGATCTTGCCATGAGAAACCTCCTAACCGAACATGCTGAAGAATTTCGCCATTGGCTCAATGACAGCGGCGAGATCTTTGATGGCTTTGTTGAGGGTAGTCAAGTCGATGGAGTTCATTTTTTCCATGGTCTGCTCTACAGCAGTCTGGCTGCTGCCAACCAGCTGATCTACATTATCCACCATGCCTTTCAGGTCGGCTTCTGCCAGCTGTTTGGTGATACCCTGCAGGTCGATAAGGGTCACTTCTATTTGCTGAGTCAAAGATTCTACCTGAGGGATCAGAGCCTGTACTTTTGGAAGCAGATCAAAGACCATCAGAGCAAGACCGACACAGCAGACAACCAAAGCGACCGTAAAAATCAGCTGCCATTTGGCATAGCGGTTTTGTTTTTCCAATGAAGCGTGGATCTGTTCCATCAATTCTTTGTTTTCCATATAAAATCTCCTTTGTTTGAATTTATGCTTTGGAATAAGCACCTTCCATCACGATGCGGCGATAATTTTCCTTGTCGGTATCACCTTCTGTGCTGATAAAGAGCAGACGACTGTTTTCACCGATCTTCAGCTGTTCTTTCAGGACGCTCAACTCAGGATTGCGGAGGATATTGAGAGCACAGCCGAATGCAGAGGCTCCTGATTCGCCGGAAATCAGAGCAGGGTCGTCGTCCAGCGGGGCAGCAAGGGCGCGCATACCATCAGCAGCGGCGTAGTCTGGACAGCTGATGAACGCAGCCGCACAGTGCTCTAAGAGATCCCATGCAAGGGAGCAGGGTTCTCCGCAGGCTAAGCCTGCCATGATGGTGTTCATATCGCCGCCAACACTGTGAAGTGTGCCGTCGTTCGCTTCGGCGGTGCGGTAGAAGCAGTTGGCTGCATGGGGTTCTACAATGATAATATGCGGGCAATTCTCACTGTAGTAGGAACGGAAGAAGGCGGCAACAGCCGCTGCCATACTGCCCACTCCTGCCTGTAGGAAGAGATGGGTCGGAGGCTCTTTCAGCTGTTGGATCAACTCATAGCCCATGGTAGTGTAACCCTGCATGATGTGGAGAGGAATGTCCACATAGCTTTCCTGTGTGGTGTCCTGAACCAGTACCCAGCCTTGTTCTTTTGCTTGTTTTGCGGCAAAACGAACCGTATCATCATAATTAAGATCTGTGATAGAGGCGTCTGCGCCGGCAGAGCGGATGTTCTCCAAGCGTTCTGTAGCGGAGCCCTTCGGCATGTATACGACTGATTTTTGTCCCAACTGTGTGGCTGTCCATGCTACGCCGCGACCATGATTTCCGTCGGTAGCGGTAACGAAGCACAATTCTCCCAGTTGTTTGCGAACCTCCTCGGGGAGGATCTTTTCAGCGGGCAGTTCGGAGATATCGCAGTTCAGTTTTTCCGCGATATAGCACCCCAGTGCGTAGCTGCCGCCCAAAACTTTGAATGCGTTGAGTCCAAAACGTTTGCTTTCGTCCTTGATTTGAATACTCTGTACTCCTAAAGAACGGGCAAGGGAAGATAAGTCACAGAGGGGTGTTGTTTGATACATGGGAAAGCTGGCATGATAGCTTTGTGCCTTTTTGGCTTCTTCCATAGAGAAACTGCGGAAAAAGCCGATATCCGCTGCTTTTGGATGGTAAGTGATCAGTTTGAAATCCATGATAAGTCCTCCTTAGCGAAAATGTGCTTTACTATCTATAAATTATTATATATCAGAGGGCAAAAGAAAGCAAAGATTTTGTCAAATTGCGGGATTGCCAAGAGGAGGCTTTACCCCGTATAATAAGGGAAACTGTCTGAATGCGGAAAATATTCGGACGGATCATTTTTGAGGAGGATATATAATATGTCTGAAATGAAAACAAAAGTTGCAAATCCAGGTCCTCTGGGTCTGCTTGGTTTCGGTATGACCACCGTTCTGCTGAACCTGCACAACTGCGGTCTGCTCCCACTGTCCATCGTTATCGTTGCAATGGGTATTGCAATGGGTGGTCTGGCACAGATCATTGCAGGTATCTTTGAGCTGCGTAACGGCAACACCTTCGCCGGTACTGCATTCACTGCTTACGGTCTGTTCTGGTGGTCTCTGGTTCTCATCTGGGTTAACCCATTTGCTGAAGCAGGCATCGCAGGCGACACCCTGACTCTGGCATTCTATCTGCTGCTGTGGGGTATCTTCACCTTCTTCATGTTCATCGGCACCCTGAAACACAACCGTGCTACTCAGGTTGTTTTCGGTTCCCTGACCATCCTGTTCCTGCTGCTGGCTCTGGGTGACTTCACCGGTAACCACACCATCACCACTATCGCCGGTTTTGAAGGTATCTTCTGTGGCGCTTCCGCTATTTACAGCGCGATGGGCCAGATCGTAAATGCTGAATACGGCAAAACCATTATCCCTCTGGGCTAATCTTACAATAAAAAGGACCTCCGTACGGAGGTCCTTTTTATTGTTTGTGAAATGAAATTTTGCTATAATGCAGATGGAAGGAGGCTGAATGATGAAAGAACAAAATATCCTGAACAACATTGCCGAGGAAATGAAAAAGCTTCCCGGTCATGTTGGCTTCTACTATAAAAATTTGGTTAGCGGTGAGGAATTCGGTGTCGGAGCTGATGAAAGCTATTTAGCAGCCAGTGTCATCAAATTGCCGCTGTATCTGCATATTTTGCAGCAGGCGGCGGAGGGCAAGCTGGATATGACGCAGCAGCTGACAGTGACAGCCGAAGACAAGGTGCCGATCTGCGGCGCGCTGACCTTGTTCAGCGGTGATGTGACAGCGGATATCCGCAGTTTGTGCCATCTGATGATCTCCATCAGCGACAATACCGCGACCAATAAACTCATCGATTTCTGCGGCGTTGAGGAACTGAAGAACTCTTTCCGAGCTATGGGTCTGGAGAAAACTATTCTGAATCGAAAAATGTTTGATTTTGAGAGGGCGAAACTGGGACTGCAGAACTACATTTGTCCGAAAGAGATTGCTGTTCTGTTAGAGCAGCTGTACCGGAAT
The DNA here is from genome assembly GCA_017439985.1 of Oscillospiraceae bacterium. GTDB lineage: Bacteria > Bacillota > Clostridia > Oscillospirales > Ruminococcaceae > Negativibacillus. The sequence goes on along the minus strand of JAFSIC010000006.1, from coordinate 34,819 downwards.
GAATTTGTCAATGAGGCAGTCTGCAAGGAAGCTTTGGACATTCTTCTTCAGCAGCAGGTGGATCACAAATTGAACGGCAAGCTCTGTAATGTGGTTCCTGTGGCGCATAAGACAGGCGAGGATGATAATTTGAGCAACGATGTGGGTATCGTTTTCGCGGAGGAGCCATTTATTGTTTGTTTCGCAGGTCATGGCACGGATGTGTATCGCTGGGAGGACCTGATGCGCCGTGCGACCTATGATTTATATGCTGTTCAGCAGAAATAAAAAAGGCAGACCGTACGGTCTGCCTTTTTCCTATCGCAGAGATTTGATGAAAACGTTGTCTTTGTTGCGGGCGTGAATATCGCAGTCCTCGCGGTAGCCATGGCGAAGATAAAACGCATTCGCACTGTGGGTGGTCAGGATGCTTTTGTATACCTCCTGTGAACGGAACCAATCTTCCGCAAGGGCCAGCAGTTCGCTGCCGTGACCGCAGCTGCGCTGGTCGGCGGAAATCCAGAACTCGCGGATAAAACCGAACTTCGTGTCAAAGAACCAGGAAGACAGATCCATGCAGCAGAACATGATAAAGCCCACAACCTGGTCATTTTCTGTTAGGCGAACGTAGGCGTGAGTACCGCTGCCGTCGTTGTTCATCTCGTGGAACAGCGGTTCCCAGTTGCTGAGGTGATGTCCTAGTTCGGCAAAATATTGCTTGAATGCGGTCTGAAAGCGTTCGTCATTAAAGTCGGAAATAAAAATATCGTGTGTCATAAATAACTCCTTTTCATAGCCAAAGAAAAAACGTGTTCCCATTTCGGGAACACGTTGATTTTTGTTCAGCACAGAAAGTGATGGCTATGAAAGCACAAGCTGTGAATGACAGGAAGCCCCGAAACGGTTTGTTGGATTGTTCATATCATTCACCTGCCTTTCCTGTTTTCATTATAGAGGATTGCGTGTCACTTGGCAAGTGTTTGCGGAGAAAGATAACAGAGGCTAGGGCGCAGACCAGCAGAGCGTAGGCGGCAACAAAAAGAAAGGCGCTGTTGCCGTCGCTGTCGGAGAGCAGCGCAGATGCAGCCAGAAAGACGATTTCCAGAACACTGTTTCCGATGTTGAAGATGGATAAAACAGTAGCACGCTGTTCAGAGAGTCCATGACGATCGATGCTTTCGTTGATGACTTCGCTGCTGAGTGTACTCAAAACAGAGAGCAGCAACGGAATCAAGAGCATCAGCAGAAGACTGAGCAGATTGTCCAGTGCGTAAAGTCCAAAGAAAGCCGTGGAATATAAAGCCAATAAAATAGGGATGAAGCAGCGATATTGTTCTTTCCGCAGAGGGCGAATCAGCATTGGAGCAAGAAGCTCAACAGCTGAGTATCCCAAAATCACAAAGGTCAAAGACTCGTAAGAAAGGCCGATGCGGTTGATTTTGACCGCACAGAAGAAATTAAACACCAGATAAGCCATGGAGATCGCGCTGAGAAGCAGGAAAAACAGCCAGCTGCTCTTTGGGAGTGTGCTATGTGGCTTTATGGTTTCGGCGGTTACATGGTATTTTGCTTCTCTTGGCAAAGTGATCGTCACAACGAAAGCCAGCAGAGTTGTAATACAAGTCGCAGCGACCAGAGCAGCAATGCCTGAGTACTGCAAAAGGAAAGGATAGCTCACGGTAGACAGCAAAAAGCCAAGGGTGCCAGCGCGGCCGATTTTACTGTTGAACAAGGCGTACTCCTCTTCTTGATAATAGGAGTAAATGTAGGCCGATTCCGTGCCGGAACTGAGACTGATGGATAGTGCTTCCACAACGGCTTCCGCGGCGAAGAGCCAAAATGTATCGGACAGAAGCAGAAGAAATCTTGCAATGAGCAGAAAAAGCTGCGACAGCACCATGGTATTCTTGTAGCCAATGCGGTCAGACAAGTATCCGGCAGGAATTTCTGTCAGAAAAATGCCAATAGATAGGATCATCTGCAGGATAAAGAACTGAGAGATGCTGATACCGTTTTGTGTACGGATAAGCAAGGCAACGGGAGCATAAAAACATAAGCCGTTCAGAAAACCGATCAACATCAGTTTCTGCGGAATTTGTTTTGGTGCCATGATTTTCACCTCAATATGAAATTGTTATATATTTTGACGCCATTGGCGAAACTACATATAACAAAACCTCCGTTTTCCTGTATCTGGATTTATTGTATCAGAAAGCAAACAGGTTTACAAGTTTTTATTCCGTGAGCGCGCTTGGTTAGCAAAAATCGCTCAAAGGTTTCGGTGGCAGTTTCCCGCGTAATCATGCGGATTTTCGGCATTTTCTTCATCGTTTGGCACTCCTCTTGGTTCGTTATAATTTGTAGAAAAACCAAGCGTATTTGCCATAAAACAGAAAAAAAGCCTGAAACCGCATGGTTTCAAGCTTTTCTACGAAGTTGGTCGGAGTAGCGGGATTCGAACCCACGGCCTCTTGGACCCGAACGACGCACTTGGCATTGCTATGCAATGCCTTGAATGAAACTGCGTGTTTACTCATTTTACAGCATACGCTTGTTTTGACAACTATAATTCCAATTCTTTCACTCTGCGATAGAATGTATTTGGCTTTAACCCTACTTCTTTCATGGCAGAAACCGCGGTGATTTCTCCGTTTCTCCATCGTTTGCAGACAGCTTTGAACTGTTCTTCATCAACTGCTACTGGTTTTCGACCTTTGTACTTGCCCTCGGCTTTGGCGATTGCAATACCCTCTCTCTGACGTTCGAGAATGTTCTCTCGTTCCAATTCTGCCAATGCACCAAAGACAGTCAGCATAAAGCGTCCAGTAGGAGTAGTAGTATCAATGTTTTCTTTCAAACTGACAAACTCAACACCTTTGTTTGTTAGTTCTTCAATGATGGATAGCAAATCTCTTGTGTTCCTTGCAATTCGGGAAATGCTCTCCACGATTACAATATCACCACTGCGTACAAAAGCCATCATTGCTTTGAACTCTTGGCGTTCTGTGTTCTTACCGCTTGTTTTGTCAACAAACAGCTTCTCCGCTTTCTGCTCTTCCATCATAACAAGCTGACGAGCCTCGTTCTGCTCTAAGGTCGAACAACGTACATAACCTACACGCATGAAACTCACTCCTTTCATTGTCATCATAATAACATATTTCAAAATATGTGTCAATAGAGTTGCGGATGTATTTGAAATATTTCAAATACTAAAATATGAGTTTTGTGACACACAAAAACGAGTGAATTATTTTTGTCATTAAGGTATACCCTATTGAAAGTGTGAGAAAAAGGAGCTGAACGAATCAGCTCCTTTTGACTTAGTCTTTGTGCCATCTAAATGATGCTTGATTATTTCCAATGATAATTGTAAGATTACTATCACCAGAAACCATAGGAATCAACTTTATTTTTCCATCAATTATTTCTACCTTACAAACTTTGTCATCTTCATTAACTACTTGAAAATCAGTGTAAGGTTCTCCATCGACTAATACAGTAAAGGTTTGTGTTCCTTGAGGGCGTCCAAAACCAACTCCTGGTTTTAAGATAATATTATCACCATTATCCCATCGTAAGTTAATTGAAATAGGTTTTTGACTCTCAAAAGTAGTTTCAAATGCCTCCAACGCTTCGGTACTTACCAATTCATAATTACGAATCAGCTCGATGGCGAAATCTAATGCATCTTTGGGATTACACCAAACATCAGGCATATATCCTTTACTATCGATGTTCTCCATTACATTATAGAAGTATAGACTTGCTCCAAAATTAAATGAAATACCTGAATTCGGTAATGAGAACCCCATAACATTACCACAAACATCGCAACCGGAGCTATTGCTACCTACCACAATAACATTTTCATTTGCCATTAATCGTAATAACATATCTTCGCCTGAGGAACCACATGAGCTATCAACCAAAAGAACTATCGGGATATCATTTGCTACAAATGTTCCTCTTGTTGTCCCATAAGTGTATTCTTCATAGCCCAATGCTCTGTAATTTCCTCCGTCTCTCAATGCAGTATTTCTATTACTATGAACCATATTTAACAATGGCTCACCCTTAAAGTATGCTGTCCACTGATTTGTCCACTGGCTACTGCCACCACCATTTGCTCGAATGTCAAAGATAATGACTTCTGCATCTCGTACCTTATTTGCATCCTGAACAAACTGTGTCAAATCAGCATAACACATATCTGTATCAAAGCTACGGATTGAGATATATGCTACACCGCTTTCTTTAACGAACTTATAATCCGCATCATCGTGATAAGATTCGGCATAAGTCTCACTGAATATCCACTTAATCTCTTCTTCGATGGTTTCCTCGCCATTACTTAGAGTTATTACAGAGCTCCAATTTGACTTTGTTGAAAACAAAATAGGACTGTAAATCAATTTGCCCTCTTGATTTAAGCTCGGGACAATGGATACTTCTACATTATCACATGAAATGAAGTACCATTTCTCCCCATCGGTGGATACTTTGTAGAAGCCATTTTCATCTTTATTAAACTCCTGACCCTCACAATATAAATACACATAACGTCTGCTTGTCACCAATGTCGGACCATTGATGCCAAAATGTCCATCTCTGATAAAATTAACCGATTGCTTAATTGCGCTTTCTAATTCATTGTAATCTACATTTTCTTTTCCGTTTATCCTTGAAAGAGCAGATTCTTTTGCCGCATCAAAGACCTCATCACCACCAAAGTAATAATATGCGCCATAGCCGTATTTCAGTGTGCGGAAATATAAGTCAATATCGGCTACTGCTTGTTCATAAGTCAGACTATCAACCTTTGGGTTTTCTCCCTGTATTGCTTGAATTTCTTGATAAGTAAGCAATCCTTTTGCAGATGGGTCTTCTACAAGGTAATCTTCAAAGCCTTCAAAACTTGTTGCAGCAGTGTTTACCTCTTTGTGTTTCTCACTAACTTCTGCTAACAGTTCTGTAAAATTGATTTCCTCTGCTTCTTGGTATTCTATTACTTTCGGTTCTTCTGGTACAGGTTCTGCGAGAACTTCCTCTTGCTTTGGTTCTTCTGGTACAGGTTGTTCCTGCACTTCCTCTTCAACAGGTACTTCTTCTACTTCTGGCTCTGTCTGTTCAGCTCCGCAAGCACACAAATTAGTGCACATCAATGCTGCCAGTAAAAAGGCTATATATCTTTTCATACTACCCCTCCTTATACCAAAAGGAACATGATGTTTTATCTTCATCATGTTCCTTTTTTAAGTTTACCTTATTTTGGGGATAAAATCAATTATGGAATGTATACGACACTATGCTGTTTCATTAAGCAAATTGTAAACGGTCACTCTGATATTGTCAGAAACACCACGCATCTGAATGTATTTTGAAACGGTTGAACCAGCTCTGCCTATCTCACGACCAACAGCAGAATACGTTCCAAGGCGTCTATACAAACGATGCATTTCAACAATTTCTTCCGGTGTTACTCGTGGCGCGCCCATGCTATTTGCGCTTTGCAGGTTTCTCTGCAACTTTCAAATGAGCATCTGTATCGGCCATACATTCATTCCACTTTTCTTCAAGGTAGCTTTTGAAATCATACTTCTTGGTACCATCACCTTGTTTGATGATTTGATTAATTGCATCCAGCTTATCAGCATAATTCCAAGGAACAGTGATTGTTTTCTTTTCAGTATCCAGAATAATACGCATAGGTAATATTCCTCCTTTGATGATTTATTTTATTCCAGAATACGACAAAATACATTAAAAAACCATAAGCTGACTGCATAGTATTGGAAACTTCTCTAATTATGGCGTAATTCTTGCAAAAATAAATCCAAACACCGTATTTCGATTCGTTTTGATATAAAATCACCGCGTTATGACTTGTTTGCGTTCATTTTAGAGCGTTATGAAGTGAATTCCCACGAAAACGAGCAAATTTTATGCGATTTCGTGGCGAAGCAGGTCGTTTCTACTGTGATTCGCGTCGTTCCGCTCCGAATATCCCGAAATATACGCCCCCACCACAAGAACGAGGGCAGATTCAGTCCCGATTTACGGTCTTTTTTGATTTTTTATTAAAAATTTTGTACAATATATACATAAGATAAATCAAAAATATATGATTTATCAATAAAACAAAAGAAGAAGGAGGGCATAAAAATGCCTAATTATAGTTTTGCTAATCAGAGAACAATCAACATCCATCGTGAGCGCGCGACGTCGGACTTCTTGGGAATCAAGAATGAAAACTGGCAGGATGCCGCGAAAGACTTGGGAGCGCACGCATTGATGTTATATCTATATCTTGCAAGCAACGCCAACAACTATACTCTCTCGCTTTCTCCTGCGGCAATCCGTGAAGCGATTGGGATGGCTCGTTCCACCTACCATGACCAGTTCCACAAGTTAGTGGATAAAGGCTATTTGCTACACTCACATGGCAACACATACGCATTTTATGAACGCCCACAATCCGTAGCGCGTGTAAGAAGTGAGGAGTTTTCCGACGGACAGGTAAATAAAATTGGTACGGGTAGCTCCACAAGTCAAACGACAGCCGTTCAAACCGTTGACCAACGGAATACAGAAATAAATAATAGAAAATCGGTAAATAATGGAGGAATAAATAATGAAATCAAAGTTCCAGAAGTAAAGACAATCTTTATTAAAAGTCCAGAGGCAATGACAAAAGAAAGAGCAAAACTACTTGGATATGCAAAGGAGGAAACATTTGAATTCTAATGGCAACTTATCAAGATAATATGTACCACTTCCTCAAACGGCAAGGGTATGATGAAAAATATGAGCACGCAGGAATTTACTTTATCCAGTTAGGCAAGACGATTGTTTATATTGGAAAAAGCACTAATATGTTAAAGCGTGTGGCGCAACACTATGTCGGAATCCGTTTGCGGACTAAAAAGAAATACTGCATCATGTCAGATATTCAGCGACAGGGACATCCTATCACTTTTGGAGTGCTGTATTACGCAAAGAATACAAACTATTTAGCGATTGATTGGGAGATTGGAGAGAAAGAGGGCGAATACATTCGTGAGTATCGTCCGTGCCTCAACACACAAATTCCGAAGAAAGAGAACTGGCAAACCTTTGATGTACGAGAAATAGACGAACAGGCGATTTATGAGCAGTTCTTGTCATAAAGTTATATAAAAGAAAGCGGGAGGCGTATTACCTCTCGCTTTTTCGTTTATCTCCGTTTTGGATTCATTTGTATCTTGGTACTTTTGGAGGCTTTCATTTGCTCTAAAGGAGAAAAGCTGTCAAAGTTCTTTGCAATATCTGCATCGAAAATTTCACAGTAATGTTTTGTCATATCCAACGTAGAGTGTCCAAGCAGTTTCTGTAAGGTAAAAGCATTGCCACCGCAGTCAATCAGATATTTGCGGGCAAAGGTATGTCGGAACAAATGAATACTTGTCTTTTGGAGTCCGCGCCGCCTATTGTATACTACAATGCTACAACGCAGAGCATTTTCTGTTAGCTGTTCCCCGTGTTCATTGCAGAACAGAAAGTCCTCTGGCTCTCCACAACGGATTTTCATGTATTCCCGCAGGACAAGAACCATTTCAGAACAAAGAGGGATAACAAGGGCTTTACGGTTCTTGGTGTGTCGTGCGTAAATAACATGACTATCTAAATCAACATCTCTGTTTTGAATGTATCGAATGGTCGATGCGCGGCAACCGCAGTTTACAAGAAAATTGATGATGACCCAGCTCCGATATTCGGCAAAACTGCATTTCTTCATGTTCGGCTTTTGGAGCAGGATAAACAGTTCTTCATCGGTATAGGTTTCCTTGATGGTCTCCTCACCTTTGTATTTTGCAATATTCAGATTGGTAATGCCCTCACTATTGCACCAAGAAAGAAAGGCTTTCAAAGTGATGGTGTAGCTCTTGATGGAGTTGGGGGAAAGGGCACTTTCCTGCATGGAAATAATCATATTCTGTAAGTCCTCGGAAGTCATTTCTGCGACCTCCCGACTGGTATCTAAATGCTTTGAAATTGCATGAAAATGCTGTGAGTATGTATCAACAGTCTTGGTTTTTATTCCGTGAGCGCGCTTGGTTAGCAAAAATCGCTCAAAGGTTTCGGTGGCAGTTTCCCGCGTAATCATGCGGATTTTCGGCATTTTCTTCATCGTTTGGCACTCCTCTTGGTTCGTTGTAATTTGTAGAAAAACCAAGCGTATTTGCCATAAAACAGAAAAAAAGCCTGAAACCGCATGGTTTCAAGCTTTTCTACGAAGTTGGTCGGAGTAGCGGGATTCGAACCCACGGCCTCTTGGACCCGAACCAAGCGCGCTACCAAACTGCGCTATACCCCGTTGGAAAAATATTTCCGGATAGTCAAAATCCCAATCACTAAGGATTGGGATTTTGATGGTGGCTGCCCGACTAGGATTTGAACCCAGACAAACAGAGTCAGAGTCTGTCGTGCTACCCTTACACAATCGGGCAATATGTTGTTTGTTGACCGAATCAACGTTTATTATTATAACGCTTTTTTTGGAAATGTCAACACCTTTTTTCAAAAAAATTAAAACTTTTTTCTGAAGTTATTTTAGGCCATAGTATTGGCAAAAGTGTACCTTTGTGGTATAATATAAAGCAAGGAGAAGAAATTATATCATCGCTCTTTATTCTCGTAGAAAAGATGGTATAATAAAAGAAAAGACAGAATTTTAAGGAGGCTTTCTAATGGCTGTTGCACATCTGAATAATGAAACTTTTAAGGAAATGACTTCTGAGGGTATCGCTCTCATTGACTTCTGGGCTGAATGGTGTATGCCATGTCAGGCTCTGTTGCCTGTAATCGAAGAACTGGGTCAGAGTCTGGAAGGCGTTGCAAAAGTAGGTAAAGTGAACTGTGACGAAAACCGCGAACTGGTAAAAGAATTCCGCGTAATGAGTATTCCTACCGTTGTATTCTTCAAAGACGGTAAGGAAGTAAATCGTCTGGTTGGCGGTTATCCAAAAGCAAAATATCTGGAAATCGTTGATTCCCTGAAATAAGTACAATGAAAATCCCGGTCTTATGACCGGGATTTTTTTGTATGCTCTTTTTGCTTCTGCTCATACTAAAAGCAGGAGGTTGAATGAAAAATGGATCCGGAAGTACAGATTTTTGGAAGAATGTTCCGAAATGAATGTCGACAGATTTTGGAGAAGAACAGTCTGATGCTCGATCTTTCGTTTTTCCAATCGGAAGATGAGGGTGATTTCATTCTGATTCGAATGGAAGACGTGTGGTGTATCTTTGACAGTTCGCAGCACTCTGTGATGGAGCTGGCACGATCAAAACAGTATAAGACATTGACCTGCGGTTTTTCTCCGTATGACACTTTGGTGCTGTCCAGTTCGGAGCGGGGGCAGGCGCTGGTCAGCTTACAGCGGGAGATTCGAACGGTTTCGGGTCAGGTGGTGGAGCCGGGAGACTTCCTGATTCAAAAAAGTGAAGAATATTCGGATATGACGCTTCTGCTCTGCACGGCAGTGCTGCTGCTTTTGGATCGGAAACAACCGGTGTTCGAATTTTGAATCATTTCCCGAAATTTTCCGCTGATATTTTTTTGCTTCGTGTTGATACTATTACTGCAAACACCGAAACAAAACAATCAGTTAAAGGAGAATCCCTTATGAGAAGCAATAATAGAATCGTTGTACCGGAAGCCAAAGATGCGATGAACAAATTCAAAATGGAAGCAGCCAATGAAGTTGGCGTTGATCTGAAACAGGGTTATAACGGTCACCTGACCTCCCGTGAAGCAGGTTCTGTTGGCGGTCAGATGGTGAAAAAGATGATCGAATCTTATGAGAACAAACTGAAATCTGAACAGTAAAAGAAAAAGCAGCCCAAGTGGCTGCTTTTTTTATGAGAGTTCATTGATGCCACCGGTAAAGGAGCGAACCATTTCCGGTAAGGTACCTTGGAAGATCAGATTGTTGGAGGGGAGGCGGCTCAGATCCTTTGGCATACAGAGGGAAGGATCCTTTTTCAAGTAAGCAGCACGAGTCTCTTTCAGGATCTCCGCAACGAACTGAGAACAGAAATAGCGATCCTGTCTTTTGTGGCGAATGCGGCAGAGGCTGAGGACCACACCTAAATTGGAATACTGCAGCGATGGTTTACGTTCCACAAAGGAGTGCAGCAGATGCTTAATATGATGATATGTTTCTTCGGAAACAGGGATCTCATACAGCTGACAGGGCAGTGGTTTCCAATTTGGGCGAATATAGCGGCTTGCTTTTTCTACGATAAAGCCTTTGCGTACAAAACTGTAGTAGGTGTCCTGCTCCTCAGGAAGACCGATGGATGCGTGGGTGTAGTAATAACCGGTCAACAAAGAAATAAAGCGGGAACCGTTATCCGGGAAGCGAGTCAGCAAGATGGATATTTTTTTGCTGTGCTCATTCTGTTCCTGATGATTCCAGATACGCTCGAAGGTTTTTTTCTGAAAATGAAGATGAAGTTTCCGCAGAGCCGCAAGTGGTCGGATTTTCAGCATGGACTCGCTCCTTTCAAGTAGAATTTATGTAACGCTCGTAACGAAACGACGTAACGAGTGTAACATAAATTTGCGTTCTTGTAAAGCGATAATCGGTCGATTTCTGTCGTACTTTCAAATTTTTTTCCTACCTTAAATTTGTAAATAAACTGCAAAGATCATTGACAAGGTTCGACCGAAAAAGGTAAACTGGTGTATAGAATGTAGCATTGAAAGGATTGAAATCCATGACATATCAGAAAATATTGGCTTTGCTGTTGGCTTTTTGTCTGCTGCTGAGCCTTGCAGCCTGCAAAAAAGAAGAGGAAGAACCGGAGATTCCGGAGGAGCCGGTGGATCCAAACTTCCCAATCACATTGGAGCTGGAGCAAGATACTCTGACACTTCATGAAGCTCCTGACAGCGTGGTATCTCTGTCTCCGGCAATCACAGCTCTGTTCTATGATCTGGGAGAAGAGGGTATCCTGGACGGTGTCAGCAGCTATGCACCGAATTTTGCTGACGGAAAGACCGATTGCGGCACAGCGCAGAATGTGGACTTGGAGGCGGTGAAAAAACTCTCTCCGGATCTGCTGTTTACCGATACGATTTTGCTGGATCATCAGCTGACAGCGCTGCAGCAGATGGGTGCAGAGGTGCTCTATATTCCTCGCCCACAGCAGGTTGAGGAGCTGTACGACCGTGCGGAGCTGATTTTGCTGGCTCTTTACGGCAAAGAGGACGGCGCGAAGAAAGCAGAAGAATTTGCTGCAATCTGGGACGAGGCTTGGGAGCCTCTGAATATGTTTTCCGAGGAGGAGAAGGTTTCTGCTCTGCTGCTGGCAGATTTGGATTTGGCAGCAACCGGCGATGTGTGGGAAGGTCAGCTGTTGGACAGCCTGAGTCTGAATAATCTGGCGAACGAGGGCAGCGATTGGCAGCTGCCGGAGGTACAGACAGCAGAGGACGGCAGTAAAACCTATCTGTATGGTGAAACGGTCGTTGAGTGGAATCCTGCGATTATCTTCCATAGTAGTGAGCTGGATGTGGAAAGTATCAAAACCAGCGAGCTGTATATGAACACAGATGCAGTTGTCAATGGTGCACTATATCCGATCGACTGGTCTGTTCTGCAGATGCAGGATATGAAATTGCCGGAACTGCTGGGTACGATGGTGGAACAGGTTTATCCAGAACAGTGGGCAGAAGTGCTGGATGTGATTGCTGAACGCAAAGCTGCGGAGGAAGCTGCGGCTCAGGTTGCTGCTGAAGCAGAGGCGGCAGCAAGTGCCGAAAAGGAAAAGAAAGAAAAATAAACGGAAGAGCGCGGCATTTACCGCGCTCTTTTTTGTAAAAATCCAGTTTTGTGGTAGAAAAAGCGTAAAATTTGGATAACCTGTACAGAATCAACAGGCTATTTTTTACTGTCGATTGGCATAGTTTCTGAAAATAATCCTTGCAAAAGCAGGGGGAGTTTATTATAATTGAATAGTAATCGAAAAAAAAGATGAGTAAAATTCTTATATTTTGACATATCTGATTCGATGATATACGCTGCATCCCGCAGCACAGTGCCGAAACCGGCAATATTTGAAAGGGGCGATTCTCTATGAAACAATATCTTGCAGGAAAGGTTCGTAACGTGGTACTGGCTGGTCACTCTGACTCCGGTAAAACTTCTCTGGCTGAAGCTATGCTCTACAAAACCGGCGCAACTGAGCGTCTGGGCAAAGTAGCAGAAGGCAACACCGTTTGCGACCACGATCCTGAATCCATTAAGAGAAAGGCTTCCGTGTCTTCCTCCGTAGCACCATTCGCATGGGGCTCCACCAAAATCAACCTGCTGGACACTCCTGGTCTGTTCGACTTTGAAGCAGGCCTGTACGAAGGTATCCGTCCTGCAGAATCTGTACTGATCGCAGTTTCCGGTAAAGACGGCGTTTCCGTTGGTACCGAAAAAGCATACCGTCTGGCTAAAAAACAGCAGAAAGCTACCATGTTCTTCGTATCCAAACTGGATGTTGAACACAGCGACTTCTATAAAGTTCTGGAAGCACTGAAAGGACAGTTCGGTCCTTCTGTCTGCCCAATCGTTGTTCCTTACAGCGAAAATGACAAAGTACAGTGCTACATCAACCTGATCGACCAGAAAGCATACAAATACGACGAAAAAGGTGAACCTTCTGAAGTGGCTATGCCTGATATGGGCCACCGTCTGGAAGGTCTGCAGGCTGCTATTTCCGAAGCAGTTGCAGAAACCGACGAAGAACTGTTCGAGAAATACTTCTCCGGTGAACAGTTCACCCGCGATGAAATCATCAAAGGCGTACACAATGGCGTAAATAACGGCGCAATTTCTCCTGTCCTCTGTGGTTCCAACATCACTCTGGAAGGTATTGATATGGTTATGGACGCAATCGTTGACCTGCTCCCATCCCCATGGGAAAAAGGCACCGAAATTGCTGAGGACATGAACGGTGAAATGGTAGAAGTAAAATGCACCGACGAAGCTCCTCTGGCTGCTTACGTGTTCAAAACCGTTGCAGACCCATTCGTAGGCAAACTTTCTTACGTGAAAGTTGTTTCCGGTAAACTGGGCGCAGACTCCAACCCAATCAACGTACGTACCGGTCAGCCGGAACGTCTGGGCAAAATCGTTTACCTCCGTGGTAAAAAACAGGAAGACACCGCTTACATCACCGCTGGTGATATCGGTGCTGTAACCAAACTGGCTACCGCTCTCAGCGGCGACTCTCTCTGCGATCCTAAATTCCAGGTTCGTTTTGAGCAGAACGCTATGCCAGCACCTTGCTTCTCCAAAGCAATCAAATCCAAAGACAAAGCAGACGAATCCAAGATCGCTGCTGCTATCCAGAGAGTTCTGGAAGAAGATCCAACCGTTTCCTACGAAAACAACGTAGAAACCAAACAGCAGATCCTCTCCGGTCTGGGCGATCAGCATCTGGAAGTTGTTCTGTCCAAACTGAAAAATAAATTCGGCGTAGAAGTTACTCTGGAACAGCCTCGCGTTGCTTACCGTGAAACTATCCGCAAGAAAGTAAAAGTTCAGGGTCGTCATAAGAAACAGTCCGGCGGTCATGGTCAGTTCGGTGACGTTTGGATCGAATTCGAGCCAACCGTAGGCGATTTCGTATTCGAAGAAAAAGTATTCGGTGGCGCAGTTCCTAAAAACTTCTTCCCAGCAGTTGAAAAAGGTCTGCAGGAAGCAATCAAAAAAGGTACTCTGGCAGGCTACCCAGTAGTTGGTCTGAAGGCTACTCTGATTGACGGTTCCTACCATCCAGTAGACTCCTCTGAAATGGCCTTCAAGATGGCTGCTTCCATCGCATTCAAAGCTGGTATTCCAGACGCATCTCCAGTTCTGCTCGAACCAATCTGCAGCCTGAGCGCATACATTCCTGACAGCAACACCGGCGATATCATCGGTGAACTGAACAAACGTCGCGGTAGAGTTCTCGGCATGAACCCAACCGAAGATGGCCTGCAGGAAATCCTGGCTGACGTTCCACAGAGCGAAATGTCTGACTTCGCTACCGCTATGAGATCCATTTCTCAGGGCCGTGGTTACTTCACTATGGAATTCGCACGCTACGAACAGGTTCCATCTCATCTGGAAGCTAAAATCATTGAAGAAGCTGCTAAGCTGAACAATGAAGACTAATTGAAACAACAAAGCGCCCTCTTTGGAGGGCGCTTTTTCTATACAGAAGGTGATTTTGTGTTTATAAAATACCAAGAGTTGATCATTCGTAATGCAGAAGCGATGGATGCAGAGCAATTATGTCGTTGGTGGAATGACGGCAATGTGATGGCACACGCAGGTTGGCCAAACGGTTTAGACACAACGGTTGGACAAGTAAAAGCAGAATTGGCGGCACATACCGACGACACAAAACGCAGACTTATCATTGAAATTAACGGAATACCGGCAGGTGAGATGTCCTATCGAAATCTTAATGATGATTCTGTAGAAATTGGAATAAAGATTTGTGACAGTACCAAGCAAGAGAAAGGTTATGGGCGTAAATTACTTAGTATGCTGATTACTGAGCTGTTCTCCATGGGATACGAAAAAATTGTATTAGATACAAATTTGAATAATAAACGGGCACAGCATGTTTATGAGAGCATAGGGTTCCACATGGTGCAGATTCATGAAAATGAGTGGCAGGATCAGAATGGTCAATGGCAAAGCTCCGTGGATTATGAACTGCTTCCGCAGGACTTTAACAGTTTTATTGTATAAGAAACAGGCAGACCGTAAGGTCTGCCTGTTGTCATGTTTTAGAATAATTCCGGCCACTGATACGGCTGACTCTGGCGCTCCAGCAGGGTGAGATAGAGCGCAGCCTGTAACTCTTCCGGGAAGGCGGAAACGAAGAGCAGCAGATTCTTCGGTGCGCTGTCCTTGCGGAACAAAAGCTGCAGCTGTTCGTAGAGATAAGCACAGATGTACATACGGTCGTGTTCTTTCAACTCTTCGATGATTTTGGGAATGGAGCTCCAGCCTTGCAGAGAAAGGTCAGCCTCCCGCTGAACTTCATGGAATTCCCGCAGAACGGTTCGGTTAAAACGGTCGAAGGTTTGGATTTCCGTCGGATCGACGCAAAAAATCTCGCCGGCATGTTCCGCCATCAGCAGGAAAATCTGACCGATGGTGACCTGTTTCTCCGGGATATCCAGATTTTCAAATTCCTTTAGAATACTGCGGTAGAGCGAGGATTCCAGAGTGTTTACAAAGCGCAGATTATTCATGCGGGCTTCAGTCAGAGTCGTAATGAGAATGGTCAGCAACTGTTGTGCGTTATGTTTGCTGTCTGACGGCGTAAAGGCGAATTTCCAGCCGTACAGACGACCGAAAACTTTCATAGTATCCAGATAGCCCAGTGCGATATTGCGGCGGGCATAGCTTTTATCAAAGAGGATGAAAGGCCCCAGATTCCAGTGGGAACGGATGACAGTCAACTTATCCTCATCAATTTTTGGCTTACGAATGATACCCATAGACTGCAAATCAACGGCGATGATTTCCTCGGCGCCCAGTTTCAGCGCTAAATTCATAGGGAGGTTGTCGTGGTAGCCGCCGTCGATGTATTTACTTCCGTTGATTTCCTTGATTTTGAAGGCAGGGAAGCAGGCAGAGGAGGCCAGAAGATAATCGCAGACCTGCCCTTCGGGGATTTGACTTTTCGACAGTTCCAGTGGTTTTAGGCTGGGGTATTCGACAGTAACAAGCGCATAATCGATGGCAGAATCGCGAAAGCGTTTTTCATCCAGGAGACTGCGAATCTTATTTTCCAATGGTGTGATGTCACAGCCGCCCTGTTCCAGAACGTCGTGGACAAAATTTCGCCAGATGTCAGCCTCTTTCATAGAGCTCAGATCATCTTCCGTGAGAATATCGGTCATGACGTCCTGTGTCGTGATATTTTCCCAAAGCTGCATCGCAGCGTCAAAATCTCCCTGAACCATCAGTGCGCCATTCAAAGCGCCAACAGAGGAGCCTGTTACGATATCAAAATCGATACCAAGCTCTCTTAATGCTTTCCATACGCCGATCTGATAGGCACCGCGGGAACCGCCGCCGGCAAGAACCAATGCTCGTTTTGCCATGGAATCACCAACCTTTCCTTCTGCTACCATCATACCACGAGGATGCAGAAAATAAAATGAACAATTTTTGAACTCACCCTAAATTCTATTGACAGGGGAATTGTCCCATGCTATATTAAAACTGTACTAAGCGAACTAATACAGTTGATACATGAAATCATACAGGGAAGGGGGAGCTGCGGTGATCAAACTGGATATGCAGAGCCGAAAACCGATTTACGAGCAGTTGAAGGAGCAGATTTTGCGTCTGACTATGCTGGGCGTTCTGTCTGCTGACGAAAAGCTGCCATCAGTTCGCTCATTGGCGCGGGATGTGGGTATCAATCCGAATACAGTGCAAAAAGCGTATCAGGAGCTGGAGCGCGATGGAATTATTTACACAGTCGGCGGTAAAGGAAGTTTTGTTGCAGGAAATTATGAAGGCGTCCATCTGCGCCGACAAAAAGCCTTGGATGAAGTAGCGGCAGCAGTCAGACAGGCTTGTGACAGCGGCTGCAGTGAGGAAGAAGTTCTTCAACGAGTGAGAGAGAGCATAAAGGAGGGTACAGTCCATGATTAAAGCAACAGGTTTGATTAAACGCTTTGAACAGTTCACTGCGTTGGACTGTCTGAATACTACCATCGAAAATGGCTGCATTTGCGGTCTGGTTGGTTCCAACGGTGCAGGTAAATCTACGTTGCTGCGCTTGATTGCCGGTGTGTATCAGCCGACAGAGGGCAGCATCACCATCGACGATGAGCCGATTTACGAAAACGAAAGCATCAAACAGCAGATTTATTTTGTACCGGATGATTTGTATTTCTTCCCCGGTTCCACCATGGATGATATGGCGAAATATCTGAAAAAACTCTATGTGAACTGGAATCAGCAGCGCTATGAGGATCTGCTGACAAAATTTCCGATGAGCCGCAAAAATAAGCTGCACAACAGTTCCAAGGGTATGCGTCGCCAGGCGGCGCTGATTCTGGCACTGTCCTGCCAGCCGAAATATTTGCTTCTGGATGAAGCTTTTGACGGTTTGGATCCGGTTTTGCGTCTGGCGCTGAGAAAAATCATGGCAGATGATGTGGCACAGCGAGGTATGACTGTCATCATTGCATCTCACAACCTGCGTGAGCTGGAAGATGTCTGCGATCAGGTAGGTCTGCTCCATCAGGGTCATATTCTCTTCCAGAGGGAATTGGATGACTTGAAATTGGGCTTCTGCAAGGTGCAGGCGGCATTCAAGCCGATGTTACCGGAGGCAGAGTTCAAGCAAGCGTTGGATATTCTGAAGCTGGAGGTCAGCGGCAGTATGGTCAGCATTGTGGCAAGAGGTACGGTGGAGGAAGTCAGCGAGAAGCTGGAACAGTTCCATCCTCTATTCTGTGAGGCAGTTCCGATGATGCTGGAAGAAATCTTTATCTATGAAATGGAGGCTGTGGGTTATGACTACAACAACGTCCTCTTCTAATCCGAATATGAGTAAGAATTCAAATAAAGACCTGTCCGCGCTGAAAAAATCCCAGTTTGGCTTCCTTTATGGTTTTGCCCTGCGGAAGAGTGCCGGCTGGACCGCTATTTACAGCATTCTTTTGCTGCTCTGCTATCCGCTGATCACATGGAAAGAGAACTATGAAAATTCCATCCGCCATGCAGATTTTGAAAGAAATTTGGCTTACTATTATACGGACCACCATCTCTTGACCTCTTTTGCGGTATCTGCACTGATGTGCGTCATGGTATTGGTATTTTCCGCCGTTCTCTACTCGTATATGCATGGAAAACGCTCGGCGGACTTCTTCCACAGTATGCCTGTGGATCGCGGCGTCATGTTGGGGGCAAACTTTGCAGCAGGCTGTACCGCACTTGTGGTACCGATTTGGATAACAAGCTTGATTTCCATGCTGTCCTATCCTGTATTTCTCCCGCAACTGGATTGGCTCAATATTTGGGGCGTCATCGGCTTGGAAGTGCTGGCCTGGACCATGGGAGCCTTTATCCTCTTTGCTATCAGTACGTTAGTGGCGGTAACGGTTTCTACCGCGGTGGAGAATGTAGGCTATACAGTGGCATTGCTGCTGGAGGGCTCCATCCTGATGCTGATCTGGGATCTAGCCTGTGGTATGGTATTCGACACCTACGTTTCCGTTTTCGAAGGCGGCGATGTTCACTCTATTTTTGAGAACCTGCTGTACTTCCTGTCTCCTGTTTTTGCATTGGGTAAGGTCATCGTTCTGCAGTTGGATGGAATCTCCAATGTCTTTTATCAGGGCAAGATCTATGCGGGTATCGACACTTGGATGCCGCTTGTTTTCTGGCTGCTGCTGGGTGCAGCTGCATTGTGGATGGCACTGAAACTGTACAGCAAACGCCAGAGCGAGCGTGCAGAACAGTGGGGTCGTCAGAGTTATATCGGCTTTGTTGTAAAACTGATGTCCGCTATTGTAGGCGGCTTCCTCTTCGGTGTTGTATTCGGCGATGTGCTGGGTCTGGACAGCCGCTTTATCTTCCTGTTCGGTGCACTGACCGGTGCCCCGCTGGTTTACCTCATCATCGAAGCTGTTACCAATCGCGGCTTCCATAACATGAAGAAATGCCTGCCATATTTGGCGGCATCCACCGGAATCATTGTGGTGGCAAGCTTGTACTTTGCTTTCGACGGCTTTGGCTTCGATGCGAAAATCCCGGAAGTGGAATCTGTCAAGACGGTTCAGCTGGAGCTGGATTTCATCATGAGTGAGAGAATCCATTCGGACGAGTACGCCATGAAGTACGAGGTTCTGCCGGATGGAAAAGAAAACACCCGCGAAGAGATTCAAGGCGATATTTATATTCCTCTTTATGAGCTGGAGGAGAAGGAAACCATCGAGCTGGTAACAAAGCTCCATGAGCAGTCCCTTAACGCGGAAGGTACGTATCTGGGCTGGGGAGAAGTTTCCTATGAAGATGGTCCATTTACCATCAACCGTCGCCTGAATTTCCGTGACAACAGCACCGACACGCTGTTGACGCTCAAATACAGCGATGAAATGCTGGAAAAATATAATCCATTCTTTGAATTGAAACCGGAGTATCTGGAATTCGTTCATATCACCGATAAAATGGGTAACCTGATCGGTGAAGGTGAGATTTCTGCAGAGTATTGGGCAGCGCTGTTGGAGGCCATCCGCAGCGACCTGAAAAACACCGATGCGGCACAGCTTCGCGATACCGACAACAATCAGGAAGTAGCTCAGCTGATTTTTGCTGCCAAGTATCCGAAAAAAATCTATGAGGAATACGGTGAGCTGTACCACTTTGACTCCGTAGAGCACTTCATTGTTCGCATGAATGACAGCAATACCCGCCAGGTTCTGGAAAAAACAGGACTGGACCTGCAGGTGCAGGAGAGCTTCTATGACCGTCTGCTCAGCGTGAATCTGGGCGAAAGTTATAAGAGCGATCTGCCGGGTCTGGCTCGTACAACCGATATGGGCATCTTTGAAAAATATGACTACTATCTGGGTGAAAATGAGCTGACGGATCCGGAGACCATGAGAATCTTCGTAGAAAACGCAACTTCTGTTTACAATGGTTACGGAGACCAGTACTACGTTGAGCTGTTTGCCAATAACGAGGATGGTATTCATATTAGTAACATGCAGTACTTTATCGATCGTGCGATTGTGGCAGAGGCCATGGTGAAGAACAACGATTTCGTAGTTCCGTATGTTCTCTCCCACGCAGAGAAAGATTTGCTGAATAAAGCAGAAAAAGATGCTCCGCAGATTGCGGAAAATGGTACCATCCTGCTGACGACAACAGAACTGATTCCGAAAACAGAGGAATACCTCAGCTGGAAGCAGGTGAAAACATTGGAAAACACCGTTTCCATGAAGGTGTACTGCGAGCAGTATTGTCCACAAATCCTCGAAGACAAATCCGCTGCAGAGCTGCGCTGCATGGAGGAGACTCCATTCCTCAATGCTGATGGCAGCCGCATCACCATTGGTTTCTAAGAGAACTACGTAAAATTTCATCTATAACAGCAGTAGGAGCGTCCTTATGGGCGCTCCTACTGTTTTTGCATAAAAAAACTCCTCCGCATTAGCGGAGGAGTAAAAAGTGCGATTATTTTTTGAGACCTTTTTCAGCCAGCAGTTTGTTGATTCTGTGAACAGGCTCAAGCAGGCCGCTGATGGATTCGTCGTGGTTCAGAGTATCGATGAGGTAAGCGATGTATTTGGACATGTCAACTTCCTGATACCATGGACGGTCGATCAGTTCCTGTGGACGGTAGTTCAGGTTGGTGGTGAAGACTTTGGTAATGTGACCAGCTTCGTAAGCTTTGTCGAAGTTCTCCAGACCATTGCAGAACAGACCGAAGGTGGTGCAGATGAAGATTCTGTTTGCACCGGCAGCTTTCAGTTTTTTACCGATATCCAGAACGGAGTCACCGGAGGAGATCATATCGTCAACAACGATCAGATCTTTGCCTGCTACGTCAGAACCCAGGAAGTCATGAGCAACGATTGGGTTACGGCCGTTTACGATTACGGAGTAGTCTCTGCGTTTGTAGAACATACCCAGGTCAACACCGAGAACGGAGGAGTAGTACATGCAGCGACCCATACCGCCTTCGTCAGGGGAGATGATCATCAGTTTGCTCAGGTCGAGATCAGGAACATTGTTAACCAGAGCTTTTACGAACTGATAGGTAGGCTGAACGCTTTCAAAACCGCCGCGCAGAGGAATTGCGTTCTGTACACGAGCGTCGTGAGCGTCGAAGGTGATGATGTTTTCAACACCCATGTTTACCAGTTCCTGAAGAGCCAGTGCGCAGTCCAGAGATTCACGGGTGGAGCGTTTGTGCTGACGGCCTTCGTACAGCATAGGCATAATAACGTTGATACGACGAGCTTTACCACCGATTGCAGCGATGATACGTTTGATGTCCTGGAAGTGGTCATCCGGGCTCATTGGAACTTTCATGCCGTACATATCGTAGGTCACACCGTAGTTGAATACGTCGCATACGATGAAAATATCATGGCCACGAGCGGATTCCAGAATGGTACCTTTTGCTTCACCGGAGCCGAAACGTGGGCATTTGGTTTTCAGCAGGTAGGAATCACGGATGTAGCCGTTGAAATCAGCGTCTTCGGTCAGTTCGCCGTGGCGAGCTGCACGCCATTCAGCAAGGTAAGCGTCTACTTTGCTGCACATATCTTCGCAGCCTCTCATGCCTACTACGCTGAGCATACCGACTGGGATAGAAACTTCATGTTTGTTTGCCATAGGGAATCTTCCTCCTCAATGATCGTTGTTCATAGAGTCCGGGGACTCTGATACAAATTTCGACACTTATATTATAAAACAAATTTCAGTTGATTGCGATACTTCTGTCAATGAAAAAATAAATTTTGGATAAGTAGTTGTAAAAACATGCTAACTTACTACCTATTTTCGGCAAAAGAGAGAGGCTTTATTTATGGTATTTGGAATTATTGTTGATGGCGCAGGCGCGGTACAGCTGTTCCAGTACCATAACTCGGGCAAGCTGATGAGGGAAGGTCATGCGGGACATGGAAAGACGCAGTTGAGACTGCTTCTTTACTTTTTCAGACAAGCCCCAGGAACCGCCGATAACAAAAGAAATATGGCTGGCACCCTGCACTTGTGCGGCGGAGATTTTCTGCGCTAGCTGTGGAGAGGACAACATCTCGCCTTCGATGCACATGGTGATCACATAGCTCTGAGCGGGGATCTTTGCAAGGATAGACTGGCCTTCGTTTTCGATGCAGTCTGCGATCTGTGCAGGGGATGGGTCCTGCGGCAGCTTGCTTTCCGGCAATTCCAGTATGTTCAGTTTGCAGTAGGAGGACAGGCGCTTCTGATATTCTTCGCAGGCTTTGCGCAGATAATCCTCTTTCAGTTTTCCGACGGTGATGAGATCGATCTTCAGCATAGAAGTACCTCCTTAAAATTGAATGGGTTCGCTGACTTGAGAGCGTTTGGCGACACGGAGATCAACAGCTCCGCAGCCGGCCAGTTCCAGTGCGTTTTTGGTGGCGGTAAAAGCCAGTTCCGGCAGATTATTATTCTGGCTCAAATGTCCTAAAATAAAATGTTCCACGCCGTTTTGTGCCAAGGTGACCGCGGAAGCAGCGCAGTCTATATTGGAAAGATGTCCCATGGAAGATGCAATACGGCGCTTCAAAATATAAGGATAAGAGGAGCACATGAGCATACCGTCATCGTAGTTGGATTCCAGCAGGATAGCCTTACAAGGAAGCAAAAAGCTCATGATTTCGTCAGTCATGTGCCCTAAGTCAGTGGCGACAGCCAGCAGTTTATCGTCCTGCGTGCGGAATTGATAGCCTACGCTGCCCACGCTGTCATGAGGGGTGGCAAAGGAGCGAACTTCCAAGTCATGCAGAGCCAGCGGCTTGTCCTCCAGCGGAACCAACGCAGTATGTGCCGGGATTTTCAGGCTGCGGCTGATGTAATCCAGTACCGGTGCAGTGGCATAGACCGGGCAGTTCACTTTTTTCAGCAGGACAGGCAGAGCCTTGATGTGGTCGGAGTGTTCGTGAGTCAGGAAAATGGCATCCAGCTCTTCATAATGAGAGCCGACTTGTTCCAAAGCGCTGCAGATGGCCTTGCAGCTCAATCCGGCATCCACAAGGATGGATGTACCGCCGCTGCGAATCAAGGTGCTGTTGCCGCTGCTTCCGCTTCCAAGCGGACAAAGTTCAGCCATGGGAGGCCTCCTTTCCGAAAGTTGTATTTCTTGCAAGAAAAAACCGGACAGGCGGACCTGTCCGGTCATGATGTTCTGTTACTGTGCCTGAGAAACGGCAGCATCCGGGGTGTTGACCTTTTTGATGTTTGCGCCGAGATTCTGCAGTTTTGGAATAATATCTTCGTAACCACGTTCGATGTAGTGGATATCCTCGAGGACGGAAGTACCATGTGCGCAGAGTGCAGCCTGAAGCAGTGCAGCGCCGGCACGGAGGTCGGTCGCTTTGACCGGTGCACCGCTCAGCTGAGCAACGCCTTCTACAACAGCAACTTTACCGTCAACCTGGATTTTCGCACCCATGCGAGCAAGCTCGTCCACATATTTGAAGCGGTTATCCCACACGCCCTCGGTAACAATACTGGTACCCTGAGCAAGAGACAGCAGAGCGGTCATCTGAGGCTGCATATCGGTTGGGAAGCCCGGATGAGGCAGGGTTTTGACATTGACCTTTTTCAGCGGATTGCTGCGGCGGATACGGATGGAATCGTCATACTCCAGAACTTCAACACCGGCCTGCAGAAGCTTGTCGGTGATGGATTCCAGATGTTTTGGAATGACATTTTTGATAAGCACATCGCCGCCGGTAGCAGCTGCCATGGTCATATAGGTTCCGGCTTCGATCTGGTCCGGAATGATGGAATAGGTGGTACCATGCAGGATGTCTACACCGTGGATTTTGATAACATCGGTACCTGCACCGCGGATATCTGCACCCATGGAGTTCAGGAAGTTGGCCAGGTCAACAATGTGCGGTTCTTTTGCACAGTTTTCGATGACGGTCAGACCTTTTGCTTTTACTGCGGCCAGCATGATGTTGATGGTCGCACCAACAGAAACCACGTCCAGATAGATGTGGGAACCGTACAGCTGTGGAGAAGTTGCATGAATGAAGCCGTAGTCGGTAGTGATTTCCGCACCAAGAGCCTCAAAGCCTTTGATATGCTGGTCGATCGGACGTACACCAAAGTTGCAGCCACCCGGAGGGGAAACGTGAGCTTCGCTGAATCGGCCGAGGAAAGCACCCAGGAAGTAGTAAGAAGCTCTCAGATGGCGGGAGGATTCATACGGAACCACCGGTTCGGAAATATGAGAAGTGTCGATTTCAACACTGTTTTTGGTCAGGTAGTTTACTTTTGCGCCAAGATCGCGCAGGATGCGGAACAGGATCGTCACGTCGCTGATGTTTGGAACATTTTCAATGACGCAGCGGTCTTTCGCAAGGATAGTGGCAGGGATGATTGCAACGACTGCATTTTTTGCGCCGCTGATCTCCACCTCGCCGTTGAGGCGGTTACCGCCCTCGATGATGTATTTTTCCAAAATGGGTCTCCCCTTACGTTGTTTTATTTGGGTTGCGTGAAGGGAACGATCAAATCGTTCGGGAATATCGATGATAGTATGTCACAGCCGCTCTCAATTAACGGCTGAAATTTTTCTCAATCAAATTTATAACAGGCCCTTCCGGTTCAGTATGATGGTGCCGATGAGCATCAGAACAGCTGCCATTGCAAAGGCAGCGCCGAAAGTCGGGAACGGCAGTCCGCTGACATTCATGCCGTACATACCAAAGATGATGTTTGGGATCGTCATGATAATGGTCAGAGAAGTCAGAACTTTCATCACGTTGTTCAGATTGTTGGAAATGATGGACGAAACAGCGTCCATGGTTCCGGACAGGGTGTTGGAATAAATGCTGCACATCTCGATTGCCTGCTTGATCTCGATGATGACATCGCCCAGCAGATCTTCGTCTTCTTCGTACAGCTTAATAATGCGGCCACGCATGATTTTTTCCAGTGTGACCTCGTTGGATTTCAGAGAAGTGGAGAAGTAAACCAGAGATTTTTCCAAGTTCAGCAGCTGGATGATCTCCTTATTACGCATCATTTTATGAAGCAAACTCTCCGTTGTAGTGGACAGCTTATCGATTTGTTTCAGATACTGCAGGAAGCGGGTCGCGATACGAAGCAGCAGCTTCAGCAGAAACTGTGTTTTTTGTGCTGTCTGCAGGTTTTTCACCACGCCCTGACGAAACTCTTCGATGATGGAATTGGTTTTCAGGGAGATGGTAACGACCTGCTGTGGTGTATAAATGATTGCCATTGGAATGGTGGAGTAAACGATGGTGTTATCCTCTTTCTGGCCTTCCGCGATCGGAACGTCGACGATGACAAGAGTGTTGTTTTCGTCGTCGGTATCAACACGGGAAGCTTCCTCTTCGTCCAATGCGGAGCGAACAAAGTCCGGGTCGATACGAAGCGTATTCACCAGGAAAGATACTTCTTCTTCAGTCGGTGCGATGGCGCTTACCCAGCAGCCTTCTTCCATGGCAGAGATTTCTTCAATACGATTGTTGATAGTTTTATAGAAATTGAGCATAGGCGACCTTCTTTCCGGATCAGGAAGCCTTTGCAGAGTCCTGACCGCTGATTTTCTGTTTACTGCTACTCGGGTCAGGATTCATACGTTCACCTCAATATCATTTGAAATCATCAATTGGGCGCAACACGCCCTTGGGTATTCCTATAACAGTCTAATTATAACATAAAATCCTGCAGTTGCAAGATGAAATTTTCCGCATATTCTGCGGAACTTTTGAGGAAAAGAGACAAAAAGAAGCAGAGACTGTCTCAAAGACAGTCTCTGCTGAAAAAATCTTATTTCAGATGTTCTTCACAAGCAGCGAAGAGGTTCTGTGCGATCACAGGAATCTGTTCACGGTCGTTGGTAACGATGGTCAGATATACTTTGATCTTAGGTTCGGTACCGGATGGACGAACGATCACTTTCAGGTTGTTTTCCAGATTGTATTCCAGAATGTTGGACAGAGGCAGACCGATTTCGGATTCAACACCGTTTACGGTGCGTTTGCCGGTCTGGTAGTCAGCGTAGCCGACTACTTTGTAGCCGCCGATTTCATTCAGTGGGTTCTGGCGCAGGGAAGCCATGATGTTCTTCATTTTTTCCATACCGTCAGCGCCTTCGAAGTTGTAGCCTTTTACCTGTGCGTTGTAGATGCCATGGCGGGAGAAGATCTCTTCCAGAGCATCGATCAGGGTCATGCCTTTCTGTTTGTAGTACTGAGCCATTTCCACGATCATCATTGCGCCGTTGACACCGTCTTTGTCGCGAACGTGGTCGCCGGTCATGTAGCCGTAGCTTTCCTCGAAGCCCAGCAGGAAGCGTTCCGGTTCGCCTTTGTCAGCGAGGATGGTAACCTGTTCGCCGATGTATTTGAAACCGGTGAGCACGTTGATCATTTCAACGCCGTAGTATTTTGCTACTTCGTCAGCCAGTGGGGAGGATACGATGGATTTTACTGCAACAGGGTTTGCAGGGAAGGTGCCCAGTTCTTTTTTGCAGCGGCAGATGTAGTCCAGCATCAGAACGCCGGCTTCGTTACCGGTTGGCAGGATGTATTCTCCGTTGTGTTTTACTGCGCAGCCAACGCGGTCGCAGTCAGGGTCGGTAGCCAGAACCAGGTCAGCGTCCAGTTCTTTACAGAGTTTGATACCCAGTTCCAGAGTTGCTTTTTCTTCCGGGTTTGGATAAGTACAGGTTGGGAAATTGCCGTCCGGTTTTTCCTGTTCCGGAACAACGGTGGTTTTTACACCCATGCGATCCAGGATGCTGCGAACACAGCGGTTACCGGAACCGTTCAGTGGGGAGTAAACAACATGGAGATCGGAGTGAGCATCTTTGTTGACACGCAGGCTGTAAACACGATCCAGGAAGGCCTGTACAAGGCTTTCAGGAATGTATTCGATGAGGCCTTTTTCCATACCTTCTTCGAAGGAAACGTGTTTTACACCGGTGAAGATGTCGGTTTTGGTCATATAATCCAGAACAACAGCAGCAGCGTCCGGGTTCAGCTGGCAGCCATCAGGGCCGTAAGCTTTGTAGCCGTTGTATTTTGCAGGGTTGTGGCTTGCGGTGATAACGATACCTGCTTCGCATTTCAGCTCGCGAACCGCATAGGACAGAACAGGGACAGGCATCAGTTCAGAGAAGATGCGTACTTTGATGCCGTTTGCAGCGAAAACGCAAGCGGTTTCTTTTGCGAAAACATCACTGTTGATACGGCTGTCATAACCGATGGCAACGGTGTTGCTTTCGTTAGCGTTGTTCAGGTAGTCAGCCATAGCCTGAGTAGCCTGACGAACGGTGTAGATGTTCATACGGTTAGTGCCCACGCCCAGAACACCGCGGAGACCTGCGGTACCGAATTCCAGGCTCTTATAGAAGCGTTCCATGATCTCTTTGTCGTTGCCTTTGATGCTTTCCAGTTCAGCAGCAAGAGCAGGATCTTCCATTTTAACGGATTCCCAAATGTGATAAGTGTCCATGTAACTCATAAATAATGACCCTCCATTGTCTTATTATTGGCTCTTTCCATAGACTTTGCGCACACGATGCGCATTCTTATACTTATTATACCATAGTTTGCGTATGTTTGGGAATATTTTTGTCGAGTTTTTCTAAAGAAAGTGAGGAAAATTTTTTGAGTGCACTTTAATCCAAAGAATTGAAGCGCAAAAGGAAATATGTTACACTATGTTATGATGTGATTTCTGCGAACAGGAGGGATTTTGATGTACTGCTGCTACAAAAGCTACGGGGTCACCGGCATTGATGCGTATCAGGTGCAGGTGGAAGTGGATTTTTCCAGAGGCATGCCGGGCTTTGACATTGTCGGTCTGCCGGATGCGGCGGTCAAAGAATCCCGCGATCGTGTTCGTGCAGCGATCTCTTCCACTGGTTTTCCGTTTCCGTTGGGGAAGATCGTCGTCAATCTGGCGCCGGCGGCAGTAAAAAAGACCGGCCCCGTCTACGATGTGCCGATTTTATTGTCGGTCATCACAGCAAGAGGCTGTCTGCCTGATCCGAAAGAGTATCAGGCTTTCATTGGAGAACTGTCCCTCTTTGGTGAGTTGAGGCCGATCCAAGGTGTTCTGCCTATGGTACTGCAGGCGAGAGAGGATGGCATCAAAGAGCTGTTCCTGCCATACGACAATGCGGAAGAAGGTGCAGCGGTGGATGGTATCACCATCTACCCGGCAAAGACGGTATCGGATATCATCAAACACCTGAATGGAGAGGTGCTTTTGAAGCCGCGGGAACATAAGATCCTGCAGGAGAGAGAGCAAAGCTATCCGATCGACCTCAGTGATGTGAAGGGACAGGCTCTGGCGAAACGTGCGCTGGAGGTAGCTGCAGCAGGAGGACACAACCTTCTGTTTATCGGGCCGCCCGGTACCGGTAAAAGCATGCTGGCTAAGCGTATCCCGACGATTTTGCCGCCTCTTACGGAAAGAGAGAGTATTGAAACGGCAAAGATCCACTCAGTGGCCGGTCTGCTGAACAAGGGCGACACTCTTAATGTGCAGCGCCCCTTCCGCTCTCCGCACCATACGGTGAGTGCGGCCGGTTTGTCCGGCGGCGGTTCCAATCCTCTGCCGGGAGAAGTTTCGCTGGCACACAACGGTGTCCTGTTTTTGGATGAGCTGCCGGAATTCAGTCGACAGGCGGTGGAAATTCTTCGTCAGCCTATCGAGGATGGCGAAGTGACCATCTCGAGGGCAAGTTCCCGCGTGACCTACCCCTGTAATGTAATGGTGGTAGCGGCGATGAACCCCTGCCCCTGCGGTTATCTGGGACAT
Source organism: Oscillospiraceae bacterium (assembly GCA_017439985.1). GTDB lineage: Bacteria > Bacillota > Clostridia > Oscillospirales > Ruminococcaceae > Negativibacillus. The sequence goes on along the minus strand of JAFSIC010000006.1, from coordinate 6,263 downwards.
CCGACGATTGCCTGCCGCTGCAGTGAGAAAGCAGTGGACAAGTACTTGTCAAAGGTGTCCGGTCCCTTATTGGATCGAATGGATATTCAGGTTGAGGTGGCTCCGTTGGAGTACAGCGACTTGACGTCTCAAAAGCCGGAAGAAAGCTCTGCACAGGTACGGGAGCGCATCTGTAAAGCAAGAGCGGTTCAGGAAGAACGCTTCAAAGGCACAGAGACGAAATGCAACGCAGGCATGACCTCATCGCAGCTGCGGGAATTCTGTCAGCTGACGGAGGAAGCCTCGAAGAAAATGGCGGCAGCCTTTGACCGCATGGGTTTGTCCGGACGTGCTTATGACCGCATACTCAAAGTAGCAAGAACGATTGCTGATTTAAGCGGAAGCCAGCAGATCGAGAGCAAGCATTTGATGGAAGCTCTGCAGTATCGTTCGCTGGATCGAAAATATTGGAGGAAATGATTTATGGGAAAGATTAAGATCACAAAAGAAACTGTTTTGGATTACCTGAAAACGGTAGTATTGATTTTTATCGGTAACTTTATTCTGGCTTGCGGTATTATGATTTTTGTATCGCCGATGAACTTTATGACAGGCGGCGCAACCGGTCTTGCACTGTTGATGGAAAGAGTGGCCGGTATCCCACTGTCTTCTACGGTAGCAGTACTCAATGTGATTTGTTTTATCATTGGTTATATTTTCTTGGGCAAACGCTTTTCTGCCAATACCCTGCTCAGTACCTTCTTGTATCCGTTTGCGCTCCGCGTTCTGGAGAGTATTCCTACAGTATCTACCTTGAATACGGACCCTCTCCTTGGTGCTGTGTTCGGCGGTCTGATGATCGGCTTCGGTGTTGGTCTGGTTATCCGTGTGGGCGCATCCACCGGTGGTATGGACGTAGTACCGATCATCATCACCAAGAAAACCGGCATTGCGGTTGCATATACCATGAATGCGGTAGATATTCTTATCATGTGTACTCAGATCCCATACTCCACCCCACAGATTCTGTTCTACAGTATTGTGATCATTATCTGCACCACCATCGCAATGGATAAAGTGGCAATGCTGGGCGTAACTCAGACTCAGGTTATGATCATGAGTGAAAAATACATGGAAATCAACAATGCGATCCATGAAAAAATCGATCGTGGTACCACTCTGCTGGAGTCTGTGACCGGTCATCTGAAACACCCTCAGAAAGTGGTTATGTCTGTCATCAATAACCGTGAACTGCACGCTCTGACTAACGTTGTCAAAGAGGTTGACCCGAACGCATTTATGGTTGTAAACCGCGTGAACGAAGTACATGGCAACGGTTTCAGCATTAAATTGGACGATAAGCAACGTATCGAGGCTTTGAAAAACAAATAATATAGGTATTTTGCCTTTTTTTCGATTTTGCCTTGCAATTTCAAAATTCCTGTGATATTATATATCATGTTATTTTTCGTGTATACAGAAAGAGGTGACTCCGTAATGAAACAGGGTATCCATCCTAAGTATGAGCCAACAGTAGTAAGATGTGCATGTGGTGCAGAATTTGAAACTCGTTCTACCAAAAAGGATCTGCGCGTTGAAATTTGTTCCAAGTGTCATCCTTTCTTTACTGGCAGACAGAAACTGGTTGATTCTGGCGGCCGTGTAGATCGTTTCAACAAACGTTTCAACATGGACAAATAGTCTTAAGCTATCTGGAGCGGTGCAGATTCTGCACCGCTTTTTGTTTATCCTGAAACATGAGGAGGTCACGCCATGAAAGAGTATGTTACCATCGCCCAGCGGGCAGAGGATGATTTCTTTGAGAGAAAGAGCCAATTTATTGGTTATATTGCGCCGGTCAGCAGCGAAGAGGAAGCTCTTGCTTTTCTCGCGGAAATCCGCGCAAAACACCGCGACGCACGACACAACTGCTTTGCTTATATTCTTCAGAATGGCGTGAAGCGCGCCTCCGATGACGGTGAGCCTCAAGGAACAGCCGGCGTTCCCATCATGGAAGTGGTGGAGCGTGAAGGCCTGACCGATGTTATCGTAGTGGTGACCCGCTACTTCGGCGGTATCCTGTTGGGAGCAGGCGGTTTGGTACGAGCTTATGCTCATGCAGCGAAACTGGCTGTGGATGCGGCACAGCGCAAGGTCATGAGCCCGGCAGTTCTGGTGGAAATGCAGATGGACTACAATCAGTATGGACGTATCAACAATGTGCTTTCCAAGTACACAGCGATTGTGCAGGATACGGCATTTACCGATATGGTAACCATGCGAATCCTCTTTATTGAGAGAGATGTGGAAGCATTCCGTGCGGAACTGACGGAAATGACGGCTGCAACTGTGGAAGCTGTGGAAGTAGAGCGTCTTATGGGCGAATTTCCTCTGTAAAGTGTAGCTTTTTCAGTAAAAAAATCGAAAATTTCAAAAAACTTCTGCTTTTTTAGCAGGAGTTTTTTCTTTTTTTCGGTATAAATAATATAGGGAAACTATCGAACTCTAAGATATTTCTTCCGGAAACATCGAAATACGTGATTTTTGATTGGAAAGGAGGACAGCTATGATCCCTGATTCCTTTATTCAGGACCTGAAAGCATCCTGTGATATTGAAGACATCGTTTCCGGCTATGTGAAGTTGACGCGAAAGGGTAAAAATCTGGTTGGTCTCTGTCCTTTCCATTCGGAAAAAACAGGTTCGTTCTTCATTTATCCGCAGACACAATCCTTTTACTGCTTTGGCTGCGGTGCAGGCGGCGATACCATCAGCTTTCTGAAGCGTATCGAAAATCTGGACTATGCGGAAGCGGTTCGCTTGCTGGCTCAAAAGGCCGGTGTGCCTGTGCCGGAAGATTCCATGGACGACAGCGGTGCAAGATTGAAAGCCCGAACCTTGGAAATCAACCGTGAAACAGCCCGCTTCTATCATCAGTGTCTGGTTTCCGATGTGGGAAAGGACGCGTATCGCTATTTGATCGAGCGCGGAAGAACACCGAAAATCATTCGGCGCTTTGGTTTGGGCTATGCTCCCGACGACTGGAACTCTCTGGTGGATCATCTGAAATCCAAGGGATTCCGGGAAGAAGAAATGGTGGCTTCCGGCATCTGCGGACGCACAAAGAAAGGCGGCTTGTATGACCGTTTCCGCGGCAGAGTCATCTTTCCTATTATCGACCTGCGCGGCAATGTGGTCGCTTTTGGCGGGCGAGCCATGGGAGAGCGCGGACCAAAGTATCTGAACTCCTCGGATACGCCTGTTTTCAAGAAGAGTAAAAATTTGTTTGCGCTGAACTTTGCAAAAGCTTCCAAAGCCCCGAATTTGATATTGGCTGAAGGTTATATGGACGTCATTGCCATCCATCAGGCTGGCTTTGATAATGCTGTGGCGACGCTGGGCACATCCTTGACAGAAGAACAGGCTCGCATCATTGCACAGTATACGGATACCATCATCATTGCCTATGACTCAGATAATGCCGGTCAGGCAGCGACCAAACGAGCCATCAATATCTTCTCGGAGGTTGGTGTCAAGGTCAACGTACTGACCATTCCGGATGCCAAGGACCCGGACGAATATCTGAAGAAGTTCGGTCCGGAACGCTTTCAGATGCTGCTGGAGGGCTGTACCAACGCTCTGGAGTTTGAAATTGCGAAGATCCGCAATAAATATGATGTCAGCACCGCGGACGGAAAAGTCAGCTTCTTGAAGGATTTTGCAAGACTGCTGGCAGATATCCGCAACCCTCTGGAACGAGAGGTTTATCTGACAAAAACCGCCGAGGAATTGGGTGTTGCACCTGCAGCCATTACGGCACAGATCAACTCCATCCAGAAGGGCAGAAAAAATGCCCAGGCGAAAAAAGAAAAAAATGATACCAGTATTTATATCGGAGACATTGCTTCGGTCCGGAAGGACATGGATCGGAAACGAAACTTGAAATACGCCGTTGCGGAGGAGCATATCATTGAGATTTTGATGAAAAATCCGGATTATGTGCCTCATTTTATCAAGCAGTGTGCCCCATCTGAATTTGTAACTGAAGTGAACCGTGAAATCGTCACTCTGCTCTGTGACAGGATACAGGCCCATCGCTCGGTGGAGCCAATGGCCCTGTCGGCAGATTTGTCAGAGGAGGCGATGGATCGTTTATCGGGTATCCTGGCTTCCGAAACCATACAGCGAGCCGACCGTACGCAGCTGGATGAATACATTCGTATTCTGAAAGAACATGGTCAGCAGCGTTCGGAGCAGGAGATCCGTGATATGGATCCCGACGAGTATTTGCGCTACGTGGAATCCTTGAAAGCAAGAAAGAGTTAGGTTAGGGAGGAAAACTATGGCTACTAAAGATAAAAAAGAGGTCATTCGCGAGCTGATCGAGTCCGGTAAAGCCAACGGTAAGCTGACTGCACAGGAGATCAATGATGCTCTGGAGCAGTTGGACTTTGACGTGGAGAAAGTGGACAAGCTCTATGATACTCTGGAAACACTGAATATCGACATTGTCGATGATTTGGATCTGTCCGATCTGGACAAAAAAGGTACCGACCCTGTGGAAGACGATGAAGCACTGCTGTCTGTTGACGGTATCAGCATCGACGACCCGGTAAAAGTGTATCTGAAAGAGATCGGTCGTGTTCCGCTGCTGACTCCGGAAGAAGAAGTGGAGCTGGCAGAGCGTATGTCCGAGGGCGATCCTTATGCAAGAAAACGTCTGTCTGAAGCAAACCTGCGTCTGGTTGTTTCCATTGCAAAACGCTATGTAGGCCGCGGCATGCAGTTCCTGGATCTGATTCAGGAAGGTAATCTGGGTCTGATCAAAGCGGTAGAGAAATTCGACCACACCAAAGGCTTCAAATTCTCCACCTACGCAACTTGGTGGATCCGTCAGGCAATTACCCGTGCTATCGCGGATCAGGCAAGAACCATTCGTATCCCTGTACACATGGTTGAAACCATCAATAAAGTAAAGAAAGTATCCAGCCAGCTGCTGCATAAAAATGGCCATGAAGCAACTGCAGAAGAGATCGCTGCCGAACTGGATATGCCGCTGGATAAAGTCCGCGAAATCATGCGTGTGGCTCAGGAGCCGGTTTCTCTGGAAACCCCAATCGGTGAGGAAGAAGACAGCCATCTGGGCGACTTCATCCCTGACGATGATGCACCGGCACCTGCTGATGCTGCTTCCCACACCCTGCTGAGAGAAGAGCTGGAAGATGTTCTCTCCACTTTGACTCCAAGAGAAAAGAAAGTTCTGGAGCTGCGTTTTGGTCTGGTAGACGGCAGAAACCGCACTCTGGAAGAAGTGGGTAAGGAATTTAACGTTACTCGCGAACGTATCCGTCAGATCGAAGCAAAAGCCCTGCGTAAACTGCGTCATCCAAGCCGCAGCAAACGTCTGAAAGACTTCCTTGATTAGTCAGCTGAGGTGAAGCTATGCGTTTTACCATGGAAACTGATTATGCCATCCGTATCGTATATTGTCTGGCGAAATCCGCCAAACGAATGGATGCTAAAACCATCGCAGAGCAGTGTGCAGTGACTCTGCGCTTCTCTCTGAAGATTCTGAGAAAATTGGTGGCTGCCGGAATCGTGCGCTCCTACAAAGGCACACAGGGCGGCTATGAGATCGCTCGTCCGCTGGATGAGATCTCTCTGTATGATGTGATTCGTACGCTGGAAGGGGAATACCACATTTCCCGTTGTCAGGATGAGGATTACAACTGCGGACGCAGAGAACCTTGCAAATTCCGTAAGGTCTTCTGCGAGATTTCCCGCGATGTACAGACGAAGCTGGAATCTTACAAATTCTCTGACTTTATGTAAAAAACAGGCGGCAGCTGCCGCCTGTTTTTCTTTTGAGGTTACATGATATGCTCCCACACAGCATCATCAATGACGCGAAATCCCATTTTGTCCCTGTCTGCAACGCGATATTCCGCGATAGAAAGATAATCATAGGAGGGGCAGATTCGTTTTTCCGGATTCAGACGGATATTATCCAGCATATCCTTTGGTATTTCATTCGTATTCATCAAAGGCCGGGGATAATCCTGTCGCTGCATCCTGCCACGAGGGGAAGAATTTGGTCTTCGTTTCACATTTATCACCTCACATACAGCTTGTGCAAAGGGAAGAGAGATATTCCGAAAAGAGGAAAGGTAAAATTATTGTAACCGTCTGTTTTCTGTGATGCTTTGTGATATAATACAAAGGTATGGAGTTTTGAAACTCCCTGTAAGGAGAGAGTATTGTTATGGTTTTTGCTAATTTGATTTTT
>JAFSIC010000063.1 GCA_017439985.1 Oscillospiraceae bacterium | reverse complement strand
GACCACCGGACAGGTTGGTACCCTTGGAAGTCAGCATGTGCTGGAAACGCTCAGGCAGGCTGTTGATGAATTCCATCGCCTGCGCGTGAGTTGCGGCTTGTTCGATTTCTTCTTCGGAAAGATTGCGTCCAAAGGAGATATTCTCTGCGATGGTATCGGCAAAGAGTACGTCGTTCTGGAAGACCAGACCAAACTTCTGATGCAGTTCTTCGTCCGGAATGGAAGAAACTCTGCGTCCACCGATGCGGATCGAACCCTCATCGTTGTCGTACAGACGCATGAGCAGGTTGATGATGGTACTTTTACCGGAACCGGTAGCCCCGATAATACCCAGGCTTTCACCGCGTTCCAAATCGAAGCTGATATCTTTCAGATGATGATCGCGGCTCTTTTCGTAAGCGAAGGATACGTTTTTGAACTCGATATGCTTGCCGTTGTCCACAAAATCGTCGGGCTTGACTTCCAAATCGGCAGGAGTGTCGAGAATCTCTGCGATTCGGTTGGCGGAAGCAGTACCTTTACTGATCATAATGAACATACGGGTGATCGCCATCATGGCGTTCAGGATCGTGGTAAAGTAGGACAGGAAGGCGATGATCTTACCGGTTTCGGTGAGGCCGGCATTGACACGGTATGCGCCGACGATGATGACGATGGTCAAACCCACGTTCAGCATCAGGTTCATCATCGGATTGGTCAGTGCCATGGAAACGCCTGCAGTGGTTTCACGACGGGACACTTCCGCATTGACCTGAGAGAAATGCTCCTGTTCATAATCGGTTTTGGACAGCGCTTTGATGACGCGGATACCGGTGATGTTCTCACGGACGGTACGCACCATATCATCGATACCCTTCTGCAGATGGGTGTACAGAGGAATACCCTTGCGGGAAACTTTGTAAACCAACACGCCGAGGAAAGGCAGGATCAAAATCAGAATACCGGAGAGGACCGGGTCAAGGGTCAGAGTGATGAGAATGCCGCCGATGAGCAGGATCGGTGCACGAACACCCAGACGCTGAATACGGCTGATGAAGTTGTGAACATTATAAGTGTCTGTGGTCAGGCGGGATTCCAGCGAAGGAACGGTGTAATAGTCCACCTGTGCACAGGACAGATAAGATATTTTATGGAACAAATCGTGGCGGATCTTACGGGTGCACTGTGTCGCAACCCAGGAAGCCATACGGTTGGCGGTGATGTTGGTGACAACGGCAAATGCGGCACACAGAATCATAATACCGCCCCACAAAATGATCAAATTAACATCGTGCTTTGGCGCAACGCTGTCGATGATATAGGACAGCGCCCACGGCAGCAGCAATTCCGCAACGGTGCCGCTGAACTTGATGATCAAACCCAGCGTCATGCGAGGGATATAGGGTCTCAAATAATTGATAAGATGTTTCATCTTGTCTCCTCCTCCTCTGCCAACAGCAGAGCTTTTTCCTGCACTCGCTGCATCATGGAAAGCAGCAAACTTTTTTCATTCTCTGAGAAATCCTCCAACAGCAGACTGTTCCACAGGCGCATGATGTCGAGAACTTTTGGGTAGAGCGCCTCGGCTTTTTCCGTCGGAAAGACCTGCAGCACCCGCTTATCCTCCGGCGATGGCTGACGGCGGATGAAGCCGTTTTGTTCCAGCGCACAAAGTTGACGAGTCACATTGCTTTTGTTGACAGCGATTCGCTGGGACAGCTGTTCCTGCGAGATTCCGGGATGGCGGCAGATTTGGAAAATATAGATCTGCTGATTGCCGGTGATGCCGTCGGCATTCAGTTTTTCATTATAATACCGCTTGGAGCAGCGGTGGGTGCGGTTGATGGAGCGCATCAAGGAGTCCATAGCACACCTCCTATACAGAATAAATCGTTGCGACTGCAATCATTTGACAGGCTAATCATAGCACAGAATAGTTGCAAAAGCAACGAACAAGTGGATTTTTGCACTTTTCTCCAAAGAATCATGCGGAATTTTGTCAAAAAGAAAAGCCGTGCAAGAAGCACGGCTAAAAAACTTATTTTTTCTTATCGTAGAAAATCGGTCCAAGCAAATTAGGCAGACTGTGAGCGTCGATACGGCGAATGAGAATACCCTTTGCATAGTACAGACTGATGACCGATTCACACAGAGTTCGGCAGGCACGCTCCAAATCGCGGACGCCCTCCTCCGGACAGAGTTTGATCAGCTCCTGTGCGGCATCGTCGCTCAGCTCCAGGCTCTGGGTACAGACTACGATTTCATTGGCAGACAGCGGATCATGGAGCTTATCCAGAGAATCCAGCTGATATTCCTTGATGAGCTTCGGCCAAACGTAACCCTGCACGATGCGTTCCTTATCCACCGGAGTGTAGGATGGCAATTCCACGATGTCCATACGGTCTTTCAAAACCGGAGAAAGCGGACGCAGATCGTTGGCGGTAGCAATAAAAATCGCATTGGACAGATCCAGCGGGAAGTTCAGATAGTTGTCCACAAATTTGCTGCGGTCACTGTCCAGAATGTCCAGCAGAACATTTTCCGGACAGCCATGTTCCTGAGAGCTGCCCATCTTGTCGATCTCATCCAACAAAATAACAGGACAGAAGCTTTGGGAACGGATGAGAGCTTCCGTGATTCGGCCGGGGCGAGCATTGTGGAAGACCTGCTGTACGCCGCGCAGGAAAAGCGCATCGGACACACCGGCAAGAGAAATCTTCACGCAAGGTCTGCCCATAGCGGCAGCGATGGATGCAACGATGGATGTTTTGCCGACACCGGGAGCACCGGCCAACAGCAGAACCGCACCGTAGTTTTTGCCCAGATGCTTCTGGCAGGCCATGAAGCGCATCACTTTTTCCTTGACGTCGTACATGGCATAGTGGCTGCGTTCCAGCATAATACGAGCAAGGCGCAGATCGATATTCGGGACGGTTTTATCTGCCATCCACGGAATTTTCAGCATGACATTGAGGTAGGCTTCTTTGATGTCCTCCTGCGGCAGCTCCAACAGATAATCCTGAATCTCCAAAGGCATGGACTCAAACAATTCCTCACTGATACGAGACTTAAGACGGTGGCGTAATTGGCTGTGACGGGATTCCTGTTCGCTCATAAATAATCTCCCCCAAAAATATTCTCCACTCGTATTATAGCATAGAACGAAATAGAAGAAAAGCCACGGAAAATCCGTGGCTTTGGTCTTAGCGATATTCGATTTGGAGCAGTTCGTTTTCGTCGGCGCTGTCCTGAAGCACCAGAAGGAATTTGGAACCATAGTCACCCAGATTGGCGCAGAGAGCATCTTTTTCACAGATGATCAGCTGGACAGGCTGAGAAAGCTCGCTGAGACAGTCGTGCAGAGCGTCGAGATTGTGTCCATAGTAGGACGGAAAAGCCAGACGCTCCGCGAGAAGCTCATGAAGCTGTTCTTTGGATGTAATGGAACTGCCGTAAAGAATTTGTACCTGCATCATGATCCCTCACAATCAGTAAAATCAATAAAGCTGGGTAAAGGATTTATAGTGGTCATCGGTATAATAAATGAGACCGTCGTTGGAGAAAAGAATACGTTCGGAACCGCGGAAACCACCCTCGTAGTTGACGTCACATTCCGTCCATTTGCGTCCTTCTGCATCAGGAAGCAGACCCTCGTAGTTGCCGAAACGGTCACCGCCGATGCTCATCTGGTCGGTCACATCCCACAGATTACCCTTGTTGCTGACCCAGCCCAATTTTTTTGCTTCATTCTTTGTAATGAAGTTACAAGGCAGTTTGCCGTAGGTGTGGATGTACAGCGCCACATCCTCCGGGGTGGTGTAGCGTCCATCTTCGTCCAGTGTTTCTTCACTTGGGGTTTCCGCCGGAGTTTCCGCAGGTGTTTCGCTTGGAGCAGGTTCGGTGCTTGGCGGAGTTTCGGTAGGCGGTGCAGCTGGTGTTTCAGCTGGAGTTTCTGCTGGAGTTTCAGTCACCGGAGGTGCCTGGGAGCTTTCCGGTGTTGTCAGTTCCTGTTTTGGCTGCTCCCCGGTTTCGCCCTCAGCCAGTGCACTTTCCAGAACAGCATCTGCGATATCCAGCGCCAAGTTCACCTCTTCTGCTTCACAGGCAGTAAAGCAGAGGCTGAGAACCATCAGCAGTGCCAACAACAAAGCGCCACTGCGGGTCAGAAAGTTTTGTCGTTTCATGTTTCGTTTCCTCTCTTTCTATGCTTGGAATTCATCCGTCGGAAGCACCGTGGAAAGGTGCACAGTCCAACGTGGATAACGCTCCGGAACATAAGATGTTTTTGGAGCGTGGAGTGTCATTGTACCGTCAGTGGACGGAGTCATGCTTCGTGGCAGCGTAAGCGCCACGGTCGTGCCGCGATCCTGCTGGGATTGGAGCAGCATGCTGCCGCCATGCCGTTCCACAATGATTTTGCAAAGAGGCAGACCCAGACCAATACCCGGTCGGATCGCATCGTCCAGTCTCTGCGAGAAGTATGGTTCCATCACACGCGCCAAATTCTGTACAGGGATACCATAGCCTTTGTCACTGACCAGAAGACGCACGGACTGTTCATCCTGACTGACAGCAATGCGTATGCTGTTACGGCCTTCTTCACAGAACAGGCAGGCATTGGAGATCAGCGCAAAGAGAGCAATGGACAGTTTTTCCCCGTCAAAAGGCAAGATCACAGGCTCCGCAGGCAGATCCAAGTCCAGCTGAATTCCCATGCGCTGCAAGCTCTGCAGAGCAGGATCCAACTGCTGATGAAGCCACTGCCGCAGATCCTGATATTGAAGTTCAAAGGCCTTGCTGCTGTGCAGCAGTTCGCTGTATTCACTGATATAGATACAGCTGCGCAGCATCTGATAGCAGTCTTTCGTCATGGACTGCAGTTCATGACTGTAGCGCTCATCCAGTTGATGGCGCAGATAGGCAATGGTAGCAAAAAGTCCATCCACAGGCTGGCGCAGAGATTCATTGAAAGAAGCAAGGAGCGGATCTTTCCCTTTCTCCATAACGGGCCCCGTAAAGGCAACCAGCAGTTCGGAAATCTCGCCGTCCTCATCATAGGACAGAACAGAAATGCTCATAACCAAGGAAACCAAGGGCAGTTTACAGGCGAGCGTCAACGGAGTTTCTGTTTTTTTCAGCTGCTGCAGCAACTCCTCGCTGTCGTAGCCGAAAAGCAGTGCTTCCAGCGAGCGCAGTGTCGAGAGATAAAGGTATTGCTTCTGCAGGCAGGGATTGCTCCAAAGTATGCGGAAGGAAGAGTCAGTAGTCAGGTAAGGCAGCGGGATCTGCTCCAAAGCCTGACGAATCTGAGTGATATTCATGAACAATTCTCCCATCTGTATGATTTACAGGCATAGTTTGTGCAAATTCATAGAATTACAAAGAGAAAAACAATGCCAATAAAATACAGTTCGTATAAATTCGACAAATTTCGACAAAGTCGACTTACGTTTATTATAGCAAGAAAATCCACAGAATCAAAGAGCAGAGTTATATTTTCTGAAGATGTCCGCATAAAATACGGACATCTTCTTTGATAAGAAATTATTTTAGCCAAATTCCACGGGCAAAATTAGCGCAAAGCTACAATTTGATTAAAAATGGAAGATTGAACTTGTATCTTTCGCTGATTTGGTATAATATATAAGTGTACTAAAATACATTGGAGGTTGTTTACAATGGCAATTAAAATTGGTATCAATGGCTTCGGCCGTATCGGCAGACTGGTATTCCGTGCAGCAGTTGCACAGCCAGAAAAATTTGAGATCGTAGGTATCAACGACCCATTCGTTGATCTGGATTATATGGTTTACATGACCAAATACGACACCGTACATGGTCACTTCAAAGGTGAAATCGAAGCAAGAGACGGCAAACTCGTTGTTAACGGCAAAGAAATCGCTGTATTTGCTTGCAAAGATCCAGCTGAAATCGCATGGTCTTCCTGCGGCGCTGAATACATTGTAGAATCTACTGGCGTATTCACCACCACCGAAAAAGCTTCCGCACATCTCAAAGGCGGCGCTAAAAAAGTTGTTATCTCCGCTCCTGCAAAAGATAAAGAAACCCCAACCTTCGTTATGGGCGTAAACAATAAAGAATACACCAAAGACATGGTTGTTGTTTCCAACGCATCCTGCACCACCAACTGCCTGGCTCCACTGGTTAAAGTTGTTAACGACAACTTCGGCATCGTTGAAGGTCTGATGTCCACCGTACATGCTACCACCGCTACCCAGAAAACCGTTGACGGTCCTTCCGCTAAAGACTGGAGAGGCGGCCGTGCAGCAGCTGGCAACATCATCCCATCTTCCACCGGTGCTGCTAAAGCTTGCGCTCTGGTAATCCCAGAAATGAAAGGCAAACTGACCGGTATGGCATTCCGCGTTCCAACTCTGGACGTTTCCGTTGTTGACCTGACTGTTAAACTGGCTAAACCTACTACTTACGAAGAAATCTGCGCTAAGATCAAAGAAGCTTCTGAAAACGAACTGAAAGGCATCCTGGGCTACACCGAAGATATGGTTGTTTCTTCCGACTTCATCGGCGACACCAGAACCTCCATCTTCGATGCAAAAGCTGGTATCATGCTGAACGACACCTTCGTTAAACTGGTTTCCTGGTACGACAACGAAATGGGTTACTCCAACAAAGTTCTGGACCTGATCGCTCATATGTCCGCTGTTGACGCTCAGTAATTTTCGCTTCACTAAGCCAAAATTTCAGATTCGCATAAGTCCTGCTCTGTAAGGAACAGGAAACTAAGTGGATGTAAACTGAACGAAGTGGAATAACGACTCCGATTTTCGGCAAGGCTGTTGTATCCCACAAAAAGCAAACAAAACGCTCCTTTTCCTGTGTGAAAAGGAGCGTTTTTATGTTGCTGAAAAGTGTAAGAGATGAGTTTGTTTTTCATCTATTCTTTCGGACCGATGCCAAGCTCATCGGCATACTTACGCATGCCTTTGATGCAGATGTCCATGACTTCTGCCATGTCCATGTTCAGCATCTCACAGCCCTCTTTGATGACCTCACGGTCGATTTTGGCTGCAAATTTTTTGTCCTTGTATTTTTTCTTCAGGCTGGACACTTCCAGATCCATGATACCCTGCGGACGCATTTTTGCTGCCGCGGAAATCAGGCCGGTCAGGCTGTCTACAGTGAAGATGCTCTTCTGAATGTTGGTGGTCGGCTCCACTTCGTGACAGCAGCGATTCCAGCCATGGGACAGGACGTTGCGGATATCCTCTTCCTCAACGCCTGCAGCTTCCAGAATTCCTCTTGCGTGCTGCAGATGTTCCTCCGGGAATTCCTCATAATCCACATCGTGAACGTAGCCCACTGCTGCCCAATGTGCCGCATCCTCACCGAAGTGCTCCGCCATTGCTTCCATCGCCACGCTGACTGCCAGAGCATGTTCCAGCAGGTGCGGTTGTTTGGTATGTTCGTGAACCAGCTGTTTTGCCAGTTCCATGGTCAATACTGCCATACTGTTCTCCCCCTGTGATAAAAATTCTGCTTCTATCATAGCACAAAGCTGCCGCAGATACAAGAAAGAGCCGCTATTCAGCGGCTCTTTGTGTTCATCATTATTCTTCGACAACCTGAACAGCTACGCAGTTCGGTCCGCCCTGTGTGATAAAAGCAGGGCTCAGCAGGATCACTTCGTAGGATGCATCCGGAAGTGCATTTTTCAGAATATCCAATGCCTGATCCGCCAGATCCTGAGCATCTGCATGGGTGACATACACCTTCCATCCCCTACCTACACCTTTACGCTGCAGTGCGTCACCAACAAACTGGATCGCTTGCTTGAAGCTGCGTTTAATACCTGCTGCAGTCAGCTTGCAGCCATCATCGCTCTGGGTCATAACCGGAGCCAGTTTAATGGTTTTACCTACATAGGACACCAGCGGAGACAAACGACCGCCGCGACGCAGGAAGTCAAAGTCACTTGGCATCAAATAGCTTTTTGCGCTATCCATACGTTTCTGCAGCCAGGAAAGGATCTCCTCTTTGCCTGCACCGCTCTGTGCCATTTTAGCAGCCTGTTCCACCATATAGCGGTGTGGGCCGCAGAGAGTACGGGAATTGACAACAGTGATACGTCCGTTGTTCTCGCAGCTTTCTGCCGCAGAGCAAGCGCTTTTATAAGTACCGGACAAACCATCGGCCATAGCAATATTGATGATCTCTTCATCCGGGAACTGATCGTACAGCTCCATTACATCACCGATCGCCGGCTGGCTGCTGCTTGGCATATTACCCTGTCGAACCAAGTCAACAAAGGTCTTGGAATCCATCTCATCATATTCGCGGTAGCTTTTGCTCGCGATAGTAACAGACAGCGGAGAAACACAGAAACCTGCTTCTTTCGCCTGCTGGGTAGAATACATGGTCGAAGTATCAGAAACAATACGGATCATAACGATTTCCTCTCTTTACAAGTCATGCATTTATTATAGCATTTTTCCACTACCCATGACAAGTTTTTTGAAAACCGAATAATCAGTTTTTCTAATTCCGATAATTTTTGTCGAAAAATATTACTAAAATGGCACAAAACTTCCAATCAACGAATTCCCAGCTCATACATAACGGTCAAGACGTAATCCCGTGCCTTGCTTGGTTTCAAGTTGATCTGTACATCCCTCGGGTCTACGTAGTCGCCGTTTTTTACACAAGCCAACAGGAACTCCAATACAAAGACTTCAAAGATATGGTCATCATTAAAGGCCCGCTCAATCGTCGTATTCATCCTTGTATTGAGCCCGTCGATGATGGTCGTGTAAATAAAATGATCTCTTCCCAACAGTTCTCCGATGCGATTGACATTGTTCAATGCCTCGCGCATTTGCGCCACCGTAATATGGCGACGGTAAACACTGCTGCTTCCGCCGCCGGACAGAATCGCATCCACCGAGCAGCGCAAAACTTTCGCCAAATCCGGCAGCGTCGCCACGTCCGCAATACTTTCGCCGCGTTCCCAGTTGGACACAGACTGTGGACTGACATTCAAACGCTCCGCCAGTTCCGCCTGTGTCATATTCAGATCTTTTCGGCAGGACTGTATAAACTGTCCTGTCTTTTTTAAATCAAGACTCATCGCTCTCCCTCCTCTATTCATTCATGATTATATAAAAATAGAGGATAGATTTCTCTATCCTCTATTTCAAAATCTGTCAGCACCAGAGATTACAATTTAAGCATACTGTGCTTCCATAAGCGGTTTATCCCAATGAATCGTGCCTTTCAGTGATTCAGCAATTTCATTTGCCGCCGCCTGCATCTGATTCAGACACTGCTCATCTTTCTTTTTAGAACGACGCCCTTGTGTGCGGATCAGCTCTTTCAGAGCACAAGCATCATAGCTTATTGCAAAATCTTCCGCATTTTGATGTGGGAAGAAGCTTACGCCAACTTCATAACGGATCATTCCGCTATCACTTTCTGCATTCAGCCATACCACTGCTCCATGACGTTCCACACCGTTAAAAGTACATTCGGCAGAAAAGTATTGTTTGTAGATATCAACGTTTTTCACTAGAAATTCCCTCCGAATATGCTTGCATCCTGGGGAAAATTATTTGAAGTATCTCTTCAGCAGACCCTGGAATGCACAGCCATGTCTTGCCTCGTCTTTTGCCATTTCATGAACGGTATCATGGATCGCATCCAGACCCAGCTGTTTTGCTTTGGTTGCGATTTCTTTTTTACCTGCGCAAGCGCCGGCTTCTGCAGCTACACGCAGCTCCAGATTTTTCTTGGTGTCAGCGAATACAACTTCGCCCAGCAGTTCTGCAAATTTTGCAGCGTGTTCTGCTTCTTCGAAAGCAGCGGTTTTGTAGTATTCAGCAATTTCAGGATAGCCTTCTCTTGCTGCCTGGCGGGACATAGCCAGGTACATACCAACCTCGGTGCATTCGCCGGTGAAGTTCTGACGGAGACCTTCTACGATTTCAGGGTCCACATCCTGAGCTACGCCAATGCGATGTTCATCAGCCCATACCAGTTCGTTTGCGCTCTGTTCTTCAAATTTGGAAGAAGGAGCTTTGCACTGTGGGCAGAACTCAGGAGCTTCGTCACCGGTGTGAACGTAACCACAAATTTTACAGATCCATTTTTTAGACATAGATTTTACCTCCCAAAAATTAGATGGAATACTCATCATTTTTATCATAATATCACAAAGCACAACAAAGTTGCAAGGTATTTTTTGTAAGTATTCCGTAAAACATCTTTGTTTCTATTATGAACAGAAAAAGGAAACATATTCTCTGTGCAAAAAGGAATATCCTTGACCGCCCTGCACACAATAAAGGCGAACAGGATTTCTCCTGTACCTCTTTCAAAGGATGGATCAGCCATGAACAATAACGCGAATAATAAAGTCAAAAACATCAATAATAACTACCGCAGCAAAAATCAGAACCAGATGGAAAATAAAGCAGAAAACTGCAAACATGGTCACTGTGACAAAGACAAGCACGATAAATCCTATCACTAAGCCATCCTCAATCTTAACTCTCTCATAATAAAAAGACCTCCGAATGATCGGAGGTCTTTTTATGTATGTTACTTATCCAGTTCGATTGGACGGAAACCGGTACCGAGAATCTCGGATGCGGTATTCACAATGATAAATGCGTTCGGATCGATCCCATGGACAACACGTTTTACTGCCGGGTACTGATTATCGCGAACTGCACAGAGCACGATTTTACGTTCCTGTTCGGAGTAAGCACCCTGACCGTTCAGCAGAGTAACGCCGCGGCGCACATCGTTGTTGATTGCCTTGGCGATTTCCAGTGCTTTCTCGGAGACGATCATGATGGACTTACCTTTATCACCGCCGTAGAGCACAGCGTCCAGCATTTTGGAGTTGGCAAAGATGCAGACCAGACCGCAGAGACCGCTCTCGATGTTGCCATAAATGATGATGGAAGAAATCAACACACAGGCATCTGCCATAAAGAGCAGATGTCCGGCAGACATATGTGGGAATTTGCGCTTCAGAAGACGCATAACAATATCCAGACCACCGGTGGTGGAGCCACGCATGAAGACCAATGCCAGACCGCAGCCGGTCAGTACACCGCCCATGAGGGCCGCCAGCAGCGGATCGCCGTTATAGCCTACCTGATTGGTCAGTTCCATGACTTTTGCCACCAAATCCACGCTGAGGGACAGGATGGTCATGGATTTCAGCGTATAGATACTGAAATGTCTTCCCAAATACATAAATGCTACGATCATCAGTGGAACGTTGATGAGGAAGGACATGGTACCGATCGGGATCCCAAAAATATAATTCAAAAGGGTCGCGATACCGGTAACACCACCCGGAGCCATGTGGTTCGGAGCGGTAAAGAAGTTAACAGAAATACCGATCAGCAAGCTGCCCGCAAAGTCAAAAAGGACATCCAGCAGCAAGGTTTTCATTTTATTTGTGTTCATAGAACACCTTCTCTCCCAAAATACTATTTCTGTTCTGCTTCACCGGCAGACAGGATCAGTTGGAACAGTTCTTCCAGACGATCCATTCTGCCCTGAAGGAATAGGTAGCCGAACAGAGCCTCCAATCCGGTTGCACGGCGGTATTCCACCGCATCGGCATGCTTTGGCGCCTTAACGCCACTGGCATTTCTGCCACGCTTCCAGATGGTCTGTTCTTCTTCGGTCAACTGCGGCTCAATGATGGCATACGCGTTGCTCTGGAAAGAGGCACGCACCTTCTCCACTGCCAGCAAATGCAGCTTATTGACCGGCATATTGGCTGTTTCCACCAGATTCTGGCGGACAAACAGCTCGTAAACTGCGTCGCCGAGGAACGCGAGGGTTCCCGGGCTCAGCAGCTTAGGATCACAGTTGGAATGATGAAATTCCTGCATAGCCGCCTCCGAATTAACGAATGTAATCGAACTCGAAGTTCAGAATGCTTACGGTATCGCCTTCCTGAACGCCCATTTCTTCCAGCTTGTCGATGATACCGCTGGAACGCAGAACTCTCTGGAAGTAACCCAGGTCTTCTTCGTCCTCCAGGTCAATCATGCCGAATACCTGAACCAACCAGTCGGCTTCCACAATATAAACGCCATCTTCCACTTTGATGTCGAATTTCCATTTTTCGTCCTCGGATACTTCGACAGTTTTTGGAACATAGGTCACTTCAAAGCGTTTGATTGGAGGCAGGGTGTCCAGTTTCTGAGAAATTGCATGAACCAGTGGTTCTACACCCTGATGGGTCGCTGCGGACATCACAAAGAACTGCAGACCTTTTGCTTCTACAAACTGACGGAATTCTTCCACCTGTTCATCGGTAGCCATATCTGCTTTGTTTGCAACCACGATCTGCTCCTGAGCAGCCAGTTCTTCATTGAAGTTTGCCAGCTCTTTGTTGATCGCTTCGAAATCTTCTTTCGGATCACGGCCTTCGCAGCCGGAAACGTCCACAACGTGAACGATCAGACGGCAGCGTTCTACATGGCGCAGGAACTCATGACCCAGACCGATGCCTTCGCTTGCGCCTTCGATCAGACCAGGAATATCTGCCATAACAAAGGATTTGCCCTCTGCCACTTTTACCACACCCAGAACCGGAGTCAGAGTGGTGAAATGATAGTTCGCGATCTTTGGTTTTGCTGCGCTGACTACGGAGATCAGAGTGGATTTACCAACGTTCGGGAAACCAACCAGACCAACGTCTGCCAGCAGCTTCAGTTCCAGCTGCAGGTTGAATTTTTCACCCGGAATGCCCGGTTTTGCAAAGCGCGGAATCTGACGGATCGGGGTGGCAAAATGGTGGTTGCCCCAGCCGCCGTTACCGCCGCGTGCGATAATAACAGGTTCTTCGGTAGAGATATCCGCCATAACCTGACCGCTTTCTGCGTCGCGCACAATGGTGCCGATCGGCACTTTGATCACCAGATCAGGACCGCTTTTGCCGGTACAACGGCTTGTGCCGCCTTTCATACCGTTTTCAGCGATGAAGTTTTTCTTATATTTGAAATCGATGAGAGTGTTCATATCACGGCTGCCGACAAATACTACGTTGCCGCCTTTGCCGCCATCACCGCCGTCAGGACCGCCTGCAGCGATATATTTTTCTCTGTGGAAGGAAACCGCACCGTTACCGCCGTCGCCGGCTTTAACGCGGATCACCGCTTTATCAATAAACATGACATTTCCCTTTCTTTTATGGATTCTGTATGTGAATGGACGTTCCGAAAAAAGTATAGCATAAAAACCATCGTTTTGGTACTATCTTTCCCTCAGAAAAATCTCTTATTATTTTCTATTTCAATTCAATGCTGTATGCACGGTATGGACGCTCCATGTGATAGCCCAGCTGCTCCGCCAATGCCACGGAAATCAGTGTTCTTGCATCCCAGGACGGATACCAACCCCGCTCCAGACAGGCTAAAATCAATGCGGAAACACAAGCTCTTGCCAAGCCTTTTCGGCGATGTTCACTGTGGGTAGAGATGGTGATTTCCAAGCCATTGTCGTAGATGGAGTAGGAGGATGCCTGCGCCACCAGCTGTCCTTCATAAACTACCGCAAAGCCCAAACCGCGTTTCAGGAAGTCCTCTTTGTTCTCAAACTGCATACATGCGTCCCAGGACCAAGGCTCTTTCATAGCCTGTCCGTATAATTCACCATCGATCTGACGAATCGTATAGCCATTAGGCAGCATTTTTGAGAAATTCCGCAGCTTTTCCCTGTCGAAAACATCGCTCTCTTTTTTCATGGCATAGCGGGTAAAGGGAACCGCACTTTCTCCCCAAACTTCTTCAATCAGACGGTCCCACTTCTCGTCGCTGCCCACCAAGGTCCAATCGGTAAAGGGCGTGTCCTGCGGCAAGTGAGCCACAAGCTCTTTCGCACAAGGATGCTCCGCATCACCGTCGAAGAAAATGAAGTCACAGAGGACGATCATTCCGCAGTGAGGTTCTTCCGCGCTGTCAGCCCAGGCTTCGCCCATGTGGCCCTGCGTCACCGTTGGCACACAGGTATCGGTGGTATGCTCAAAAACAGGAAGCAGCACTGCGCAGTCCTTCCCTTTCAAATGAACCATGAACTCTTCCTCCAAAACATAATAAAACAAAAATCCCGAGAAAGTCTCGGGATTTTATGTTACAAGGTTAAATTACTGAACTGGAACGACGCTAACTTTTTTGCGGTCGCGGCCATAGCGCTCATATTTAACTTTACCATCGCACAGAGCGAACAGGGTATCGTCAGAACCGATGCCTACGTTTTCACCTGGATGGATGTGAGTGCCTCTCTGACGGTACAGGATGTTACCTGCAACTACAAACTGGCCATCAGCACGTTTAGCGCCGAGACGTTTGGATTCAGAATCACGGCCGTTCTTGGTAGAACCTACACCTTTTTTATGAGCAAAGAACTGCATGCTAAGTCTAAGCATTGTGTTACACCTCCGAAACTTTTACTTTGATGGTACCTTCGTAATCCTCCGCCAGGATCTCCAGATGGAGCAGCAGCGCATCCATAAAATGAAGCGCCTCCTGCGAACAAGAACGAGGTAATGTCAATCGAATTTCATTTTCAAGCACCTGCACATCCGCTTTGACTTTCAACACCTCTGTAATGGCATTGGCAGTCAGCTGTACAGCGGAAGTGACCGAAGCACAGACGATGTCTTTTCCGAAGTCGTCGTATCCGGCGTGTCCTCGGAGAGAAAAGGCTGTGAGCTTGCCTCCGGTTCGCGTAAAATCAGCACGAATCATCTCTAAAGATTAAGCGTTGATGGAAACGATCTCTACTTTAGTGTATGGCTGTCTGTGGCCCATTTTACGTTTGCTGTCTTTTTTGGATCTGTAAGTGAAGACAGTGATTTTTTTGCCTTTGCCGTTTTTCAGTACTTTAGCAACAACTTTAGCACCTTCAACAACAGGAGCACCGATCACCATGCCGTCTTCTTTACCAACAGCGATAACTTCTTCAAAGTTTACGGTTTCTTCTGGCTGAACATCCAGTTTCTCGATGTATACTACATCGCCTTCAGATACGCGGTACTGTTTACCGCCGGTTTTGATAATAGCGTACATATCAATAACCTCTTTCTAAATAAACTCGCTGCTTCTCAGGCGGTGCGTTTCAGCACTGGTGCTTATCGCACACTTCGAGCCTGGAACATGCGGCAAGTATGATTTTATCATAGCATTCTCTGATTGTCAAGCCTTCAAAAGCCCATGATTATCGGAAAAATCGCATTTTTCAACCGGTTTTGCACTTTTCGTAGACTTGCCCCAAAAGGACAAAACTGCCCCTCTCGTTTTGTGCATTTTATTCAGATTGTTCCTCTGTTTTTTCTTCAGGAGCAGCTTTTGAAGCTTCTTCCTTTTTGTCCTACAGCAGCTGTTTGGATTCCTCTGTTGTCACATAAAGCGGCAGGGAATCCGGGTCTTTTTTCAGCTTCTTGCGGACCAGCAGCCAGATGCAAACTGCTGCGATCACCGCACACACCGCTACCAGCTGAGACACGCGGATACCGGTGCTGCCGATGATGAGGCTATCGGTGCGCAGGCCTTCGATGATCATGCGTCCTGCACCATACCAGCCGATGTAGAAGAGGAAGCACTCACCGTCGAATTTGCGGTGCTTGATGACCCACTGCATCAGCAGGAAGCCCAGCAGACACCACATGGACTCATAGAAGAAGGTCGGATGTACCGGCATCGTCGGGTCAATGCTCATGCCCAGCGCTTCCAGCTCCGCCTGATGCTCTGCCAGATAGCTTTCTACAGCAGGGCCGCCCATACCCCATGGAAGAGCGGTGTTCGCACCGAAGGCTTCCACATTCATGAAGTTGCCCCAGCGTCCGATGGACTGCGCAATGAGGAAGCCACCGGAGGCGACATCAGCCAGCGGCAGGAAACGGACTTTTTTCCACTTACCCAGCAGCCAACCGGCTAAGAAGCCGAAGATAATACCGCCGTAAATGGCAAGTCCACCGCTTCTTGTATCGAAGATTCGTGTCAAATCTTCGGAATAATACTCCCAGTTAAAAGCCACATAGTACAAGCGGGCACCGATAACGCCGATGATCGTTGCACCAAAGACAACGTCTGTCATGGCGTCGGCGTTAAGACCGACTGTTTTTGCTTTTCGTGTTGCATAGGTGATGGCACAGATAAAACCAATGGCGATCAACAGACCATACCAGTAGAAATCCATGCCGAAGAGGCTGAATGCCACGCGATTCAATTCCAGTTCCCAGCCAAGACCGGGGAATGTTACTGTCTGTACCATACTACACCTCCATTGGCTGCGCGCTGACAACAGACAGGGCACAGCAATCTGCCTGCAGGTTCTCTCTGAGGCGTGCTTCCAGTTGTTCCTTGCTGACGCCTGCCACCAGATCCAGCAGCTCGTACAGGGTCATTTCCGCAAAGTAGGTGCTGACCAGTACAGAAGCGACGGTTTCCGGTTTGCTGTACAGACCGATATAGCGTCCGTAGGTTGCTTTTTTGCAGCGTTCGAAGAGCTCGTTATCAAAGCCGCTTCCCTGCAGTTTCTCGATTTCGGAAAGCAGACGGCGCTGAACTTCTTTCGGGTCGCGTGATTCGCCCTCGATGATGGTGCAGATGTAATCACGGCTTGCCATGACTTCACCGTTGAGGCCGTTGTTGATGAGGCCATCCTCATACAGAGAACGGTACAGCGGAGTCATTTCACCGCAGACCAGATCAATGATCATCTCATCCAGGATCATATTTTCAAAGTTCTTGCGGTTTCCGGCATCAGAGCCTTTGAAACCGATGCAGAACAGCGGAGTTGCCACCGGCATATTCTGCTCAACATAAGCTTTCGCAATATGCTTCGGTTCTTCCGGAGTTTTGCGGATGATCTCAATATCCACACCCTTTTTCAGAACCTTGTCAGCGACCTCCAGCACGTCCTCTACGCTGAAATTACACGCAATGGTGAGTACCATGTTGCTCAGATGGTAGAAGGTGTTGTAGACACGATAGAGGGTTTTATCTGTGATTTCAGCGATACTCTCCACGGAGCCTGCAATATCCAGTCTGACCGGATGGTTCACATAAAGGGCGCTCAGCAGGTTGAAGAATACGCGGGATTCCGCGGAGTCATCATACATACCGATCTCCTGACCGATGATACCCTGTTCTTTTGCTACGGTTTCCGGAGTGAAGTACGGAGTGCTGACGAAGTCCAGCAGGATCTCCAGAGACTCCTTGAAGCCATCGGAACAAGCAAAGAGATAGGCTGTTTTATCGAAAGTGGTAAACGCATTCGGAGATGCACCGATCTGTGCAAAGCGTCCGAAAGCATCGCCGTCCTCCTGCTCAAACATTTTGTGCTCCAGATAGTGAGCAGTACCGGCAGGGATTTCAAAGTAATCCGGCTCCAGATTGGTCTTGAAGCAGCTGTCCACAGAGCCATACTTTGTGGTGAACATGGCATATGATGTGGAGAAGCCTTCCATCGGACACAGCAGCATAGTCAGACCGGATGGATGCTGAATTTTCACATATTCTTCCCGCAGTTTTTCGGAACGAATGATTTCTTTGTTCATATTACTCAGCCTCCTTTTCCGGAATCAGGCGATAAACGGTATCCAGCTTCAGCTTCTGAGCCGCTGCAACAACTTCTTCTCTGGTGACTGCCTGACAATAAGCCAGGGTATCCATCGGAGTTTCCATGGAATCGCAGAGAATCTTGGTCAGATACCAGGTTTCCAATGCACCCAGAGAATCGCTGGTTGCGCTGAAAGCGGTCTTCATAAAGAGTTTCGTCTCGCTGAGCAGCTTATCCTCAAAGTCGTTGTTCTGCAGCTTCTGCAGCTGTTCCAGGCAGGCTGCTTTGGTTTTATCACAATTCTCTGCTTCCACGCCGCTGTCGATCAGCATGATACCGGTCACGCTGTCCATGCGTGCCATGCAGTAGTAGCAGAGGCTCAGCTTTTCACGGACGTTCACATGGAGCAAAGAAGTTCCCGTTCCGCCTAACATGACGATCGCCATGCGGGCAGCTGCCTGCTCTGCCGGATCATCGGTGGTTTCGCTGCGGAATGCCAGAACCAGCTTACCCTGTGTCACGCCGGCCATGGTTTCGGTGATATCTTTTTCTTTCACTGTCGGCAGTTTGCGGCAAATTTCCAGATCAACTGCAACAGGATGGCGCTCTACGCCACTAAAACGGCTTCTGAACTCCTCACAAGCGGTTTCAGGGTCACCGGAGCCACACAGAATGAACTCGATCTGTGCTGTATCCAAAAGCTCCAGATACGCCTTGTAGGCGCTCTGAGGCGTGATTGCCTCTACTTCCTCAATGGTACCCAGCTTGGACAGAGCCAGCTTCTCACCGTCGCACATGGCGCTCTTGCAGCGCATAATGGCATAACTGCGCTTGTCGTTGATTTCCGCCTCGATGGTATCTTTCAGATATTCTTTTTCCAGTTCGGTTTCCTTCACACTGAAAGCCCCATTTTCCAGATATGGATCCAGCAGAATATCCGCCAGCTGACTTGCCAGCTCACGAACCATATCTTCGCCCTCAAAAGCAAAGCGGCTGTCGATACCTACCATGCCGATGTTCAGCAGCTGATAAGCGCCGAACTTCTCAACGGAAGCTTCCAGCGATGCGCCGTACAGATCACTGAGGCGCTCATTTATTTTGGTTACATCCGGATATTTCCTTGTGCCCTGACGCAAGATGTAAGGAACAATGGCTCTTTCCGCCAGTTTTCCTTCTTCCAAAGGAAGGATCATGCTGACAGAAAGACGGTTGTGCTTAAATTTAGAGTCCTGAACAGCAGTAAAGGAAACGCCCTCCGCAATCTTGACTCTATGAAATGGTACAGCCATGGTTTCATCTCCCTCTATATCAAAAATATAATATTCAAATACCATATAAGTATAGCATATTATAGACTTTCCTGCTACTGCTCAAGCGAAAAGGAATTGTGAATTTACGCATAAAAAAGAGAGCCCCTCTTTCGGGGAGCTCAGGGCGCTGTTGACCTGTACGATTTTCAATTTCAGTGTGCGCCCTAAAACTGTTTGCTGCACAAACAGTCCTGCATTACATAAAAAAAGAGAGCCCCTCTTTCGGAGGAGCTCTCTCGAAGCGTCACATATATGCTTCAGCGTAATACAGCTATGAATTAAGCTTCAACAGCGGTAACAACGCCGGAACCTACGGTACGGCCGCCTTCACGGATAGCGAAGCGGAGACCTGGTTCGATAGCGATTGGGGTGATCAGTTCAACGTCCATTTCAACGTTGTCGCCAGGCATGCACATTTCAACGCCTTCTGGCAGTTTGATAACGCCAGTAACGTCAGTAGTTCTGAAGAAGAACTGAGGTCTGTAGTTGTTGAAGAATGGGGTATGACGGCCGCCTTCGGACTGTTTCAGAACGTAAACCTGACCGTGGAAGTTAACGTGTGGTTTGATGGAGCCTGGTTTGCACAGTACCTGACCACGTTTGATGTCAGTTCTCTGAACACCACGCAGCAGAGCACCGATGTTGTCGCCAGCTTCTGCGGAATCCAGCAGTTTGCGGAACATTTCGATACCGGTAACTACGGTTTTCATGTTTTCTTCCTGCAGACCAACGATTTCAACTTCGTCAGACAGTTTCAGAACGCCACGTTCTACTCTACCGGTAGCAACGGTACCACGACCGGTAATGGTGAAGATATCTTCGATAGGCATCAGGAATGGCATATCCTGTTTACGGTCTGGGGTAGGAATGTAGTTGTCTACTTCTTCCATCAGTTTGAGAACTGGAGCGTAAGCTGGGTCAGACAGATCGTTTGGTGCTTCCAGAACTTTCAGAGCGGAACCGCAAACGATTGGGGTGTCATCGCCTGGGAATTCGTATTCGGACAGCAGGTCACGGATTTCCATTTCTACCAGTTCGAGCAGTTCTGGGTCGTCAACCTGGTCAGCTTTGTTCATGAATACTACGATGTAAGGAACGCCTACCTGACGGGACAGCAGGATGTGTTCGCGGGTCTGTGGCATTGGGCCGTCAGCTGCGGATACAACCAGGATAGCACCGTCCATCTG